>DATDFI010000223.1:0-8892 GCA_036522695.1 Bacteroidia bacterium
ATATTTACATGATCACGTTCCTGGGTGCTGAAAAACCTCCCGTGATGAGCACCGAAGATAATTTGCTCGCCAGCCTTTCGGCCCCGGTTAAGGAAACAGTGATCCTGAATAAGGTTGACATCAATGCGCCCCAGCTCACCATTTTGAAAGGGATGATCTTCGATGAACTTTCCAAAAAACCGCTGGAGGCGAACATCGACCTGATCGATAATTCCAAGAACGAAGTGATCGCTACCTTCAAATCGAACAGCTCCACCGGGCGTTACCTCGTTTCATTGCCTTGCGGAAAGAACTACGGCATCTCGGTGCGGGTTGACAATTACCTTTTCCACTCGGAGAATTTCGATATACCGCTTACCAATGGCTACCAGGAAGTGATCAAGGATATCCCGATGAAAAATATCTCGGTGGGAAGCAAGATCATCCTGAAGAATATTTTCTTCGATTTCGATAAGTCTACTTTGCGTCAGCCCGAATCCACCAACGAATTGGACCGGCTGATCAAACTGTTGAATGACGTACCTACCATGAAGATCGAGATCTCAGGTCACACCGACAGCAAAGGCTCCGATTCGTATAACTTAACGCTTTCGCAGAACCGTGCGCAGGCCGTGGTGGATTATCTCGCGGGTCACGGCATCGATAAAAGCCGCTTGAAAGCGACCGGTTACGGTGAAACAAAACCCATCGACACCAACGATACGGACGAAGGAAGGCAGAACAACAGGAGAACAGAGTTCGAGATACTGAGTAAATAAAATGAATTGAAATGACCAGGAGCACAGTGTGAAACCGCTGTGCTTTTTTTATGGAACGAAAGATCATCATCACTGCTGACGGCTCGCATTCTATTTTCATTCCCGGGCTGGATGAACATTACCACTCCGTACATGGGGCGGTGCAGGAGTCGAGACATGTATTCATTGAAGCAGGTTTGAAGTTCATTTCGGAAAGGAAGAGGGAAGTTTCCATTCTTGAAATGGGCCTCGGAACCGGCCTTAATGTTTTTCTTACATTTCTTGAAGCAAAGGAAATCAAGATAAATTACACAGCGCTCGAAGCATTCCCCATATCGCCCGGGCAGGCCGAAGCACTCAATTATCCCCGGTTGCTGGATGCCGAAGCATACCGTCCCGTTTTGCAAATCCTTCATACGATGGAGCCGGGAAAAGAGGTGGAATTAAGACCTGGATTTATTTTCAGAAAGGAGATAACCAAATTCGGGGACTTCCGTTCAAGGGAGCAATTCGATCTTATTTACTTTGATGCTTTTGCACCGCGCGTGCAGCCGGAGTTGTGGACGGAAGAGATATTCGGTCGAATGTTCGGGTCATTGAGGCCGGGCGGGATCCTGGTGACGTATTGCGCGAAGGGAGAGGTGAAGCGTAACATGAAAGCGGCAGGCTTTACCATTGAGCGGCTTCCCGGCCCTAAAGGCAAACGCGAAATGACGCGCGCATTGAAAGTTTAACGAACACACCCCGTAATTTAATAAACGGGGTGATGAACGGGGATTTTTGTGCGATAACTTGTGGAATTCCGTACGGTACCTCATCCGTATTCTCAGCAAAGCATATGAAACGCATCCTCTTCATTTTTCTTTTGTTGCTGATCGCGGCCACAGTGGTGTGGTACTGCTCACCTTACCGTACCCTTATACCGGGCCTGCGTTCGCACAATTATACTTATGCCGGTTACATGAAAGAGATGGATTCGGTAAATATGGAACGCAATGCGCTGCTAAAGAAAATGCGTGATCATATTTCTGATGCGGACGCGAAAAGCGAAGTGCTGAAAGAGGCAGGAAAAAAATTCGGGGAGGGATTGAATGCAAGATTATTTAACTATTGGTACGAGACCGATTGGGATTACAACGGCACCAGTGAAAAGCCGGGAGAGGGCAGCATTGCCTGCGGGTATTTTGTTACCACCTTGTTACGCGATATGGGTGTGAAGCTCGATCGTTCCGGCCTGGCGCAATGTGCTTCTGAAGGAATGATCAAAAGACTCGTTTCTGCAAAGTACATTCATCGTTTTTCCAATTATTCTATTACCGATTACGTAAAGGAAATTAAAAAGCTGGGTGATGGGACCTATCTCACCGGGCTGGATAATCATACGGGCTTTACGGTTTGCGATAAGGGAAAAGTTTATTTCGTTCACTCGGGCGGAGGTTCGCCTGCGCGTGTGCTCAAAGAAGATGCGCTTACTTGCGGGTTGCTTTCCGCTTCGCATTACCGTGTGGTCGGCAAGATCACCGATGATCCCGTTTTTTTGACGAAGTGGCTCGAGGGGGAGAAGTTTGAGTAAAGAAAATATTTTGGGATACGTGCATTCTTTTCCCTTTTCAAGATGAAATAGTATTCAATTGTTATTCATTTGATCCTAACGGGTAGAGGTGAGCGTTAAAGGTCCCATTGTACTTCTTAGTTTGTTTCTCATCGGCTTGGGTATGATTGAGATCGGTCTATATTCACAACCAGTTTTGAATGTAAAAGCGTTTCCTGGCCATTTGCCTGTATAACCGTACCTTTCCGTTGTATGCGTTCCCAAATTCCTCTCGTACTTCTCTCACTTTTTTTGTGTTTTCTCGGGATCCTTATTTTCTGGGGCGGGACCTTGCTCATACGCATAGCTGTTCCGGCAGGCGTCTTCTTTTTTCTCTTGTCCATTGGATGTTTTTTTTCAGGGGTTTATTTTTTAATACAGGCTTTCCGACACACTACAGGGGTACTGCGGCTCCCGGTGCGCATGCTGGCTGCACCTGATCTAAGTATTCCTTTTTCTGACGGTGACAGAGAAAAGCTGGAAATGCGTTTAAAGGGTGCCGACCTATGGATGACAAGGATCTTTATCGTTGCAATAGTGGCGGTGCTTCTTTCATTTTTTATCCCTGCCGGCTACTTGCGCGAGGCTTATTTTTTTGCTTACCGTTTGGGATTGTATTGGCTGATGGGCGGGCCTCACGGCAGCATCTTTTACGCAGTTCTCCCGTTCACCGCGATTTTCTATCTCGTTTTATGGAGGCGGAAGCGCAGGTTGGGTAAAGATCTTCGCAAAGGCAACAAAGTGCGCCTGAATGGAATTGCAAAGGGGATACAACGTGCCCGTTTTGCCTATGATGCGGGTAACCTGGTGATGGATGTGGATGGAATGGAGATCGTTAGCGATATAGTGCTGGTAGACCAGTATCCCTGGTTCGTGAAAGGAGCTAAAGTAACGGTTGACCTGGCCTTGCATTCGGGAATATTATTGGATGTGCAGATAAGGCCGGAACATTTAAGTGGAAGCGGGTATTAAGGAAGCTGTCATTCAAAACCCTTACTTTGTAATATGGATAGAAAATTCAACGTGCGTGTTTACGGCATTTGCTTCAATGAGAAGAACGAGTTGCTTGTAGCAGATGAGTTGATCAAGGGTCGCGAGATAACAAAGCTACCGGGTGGCGGATTGGAATTCGGGGAGGGCACGATAGACTGTGTGAGACGTGAATTTGTGGAAGAAACAGGGCAGGAAGTGGAAGTGCTATCTCATTTCTACACCACGGATTTTTTTGTGCCTTCAGCTTTCAATCCCCGTAGCCAGGTGATCAGCATTTATTACCTCGTAAAGTTTTTGAAACCGCCCGCATTCAAGGTCACTGCAAAACCTTTTGATTTCCCGGTGCGCGATGCCGATGTATTCGTATTTCGATGGATGCCGGCAAGCATCATCCATCCCGATGAGTTTACTTTCGCAATCGACAAGCGTGTTGCGGAAATGCTGAGGGCCAAAATGGCCTGATTATTTCTTATATTTGAAATGACCCGCTCTTTCAAAACGGGCCTCCCATGAAAAGAAATTCACCCTACCACAAGACCCTTACCCGTTTCTTTTTTGTTTTTGCACTCAGCGCCATTGCTTATGCCAATATTTCCTTTGATGCGCTCGACAATAACGGAAAAGCAGGTTACACCGGGTCGCAGGGCGAATCCTACTGCACGAGTTGCCATACGGGCACTGCTTTAAATGGCGGGGGTGGTTCCGTAACAATTGGCGGGGCGCCTTCTGTATATGCATTGGGGCAGACCTACACCATTACTGTAACCGTCTCGCAAAGCAACCGTTCTCTTTTCGGATTTGCGATGGAAGCCCTGACCTCCACCAATGTAAATGCCGGTACGCTTGTAGTTACAAATTCCGCGGAAGATCACATTCTCACGGCTTTCAACGGGCGGAAGAATATCACGCACCAGCTCAATGGCGGGGCCACTGTGAACTCACATACCTTCACATTCAATTGGACCGCTCCATCCACAAATGTTGGAGTTGTTAAATTTTATGCGGTGGGTAATGCAGCTAATGGTAACAACAGCGATACCGGTGACCTTATTTATTCAACCAATGTCACCATCAACGCGCCAAGCGGAGTTGAACCCCTCGGCAGTGATGAGCTGCAGGTCTCCGTATCTCCTAACCCGGTTGAGGAAAAATTCGTTGTGGAGTGTTCGCTTAAAAACAAGGCCCTTGTTACCGCGAGGTTATTTTCGCTGGATGGGAAGCTTGTAAATGTTTTACTGAACGAGACCGATGATGCCGGCTTGTTCCATAAGCAATTGAATGTCCCATCTAATACATCGCCCGGCATTTATCTTCTCGAAGTGAATGTTGATGGAAAAAGATCCGTCAAAAAGATCATCATCCAATAGACCGTTCTTGTAAAAAGTAAAAGCCGGTCCCGTTTTGCGTGGACCGGCTTTCGTTTTTATAAATTTCCCTAATGCCCTACGGTAAATACGCGTGAGAGGTTAAAACCTAAACGTATGCCCGCATTTTTCCAGGAGGTTTGCGTGTAAGGAACAAATTGCACTTCATCCATCCCGAAAGCATTGGTCACAATGATCTGGAAAACGTGGCCGCCCGTTTCAATATCAAGTCCTACGCCCGCGCAATCATTGTAGTTGGAGAAGTTGTCGGAATATTTGTTGATGCGCCACACGTACTCGGCCGTTATGGCCATCCGGTTGGTGATCTTGTAACGTCCCGCAAAGCCGAGCGCATACATGTCGTTCTTGTCGCGTGAAAGATCCACGAGGTTATAGTGGATCATGGTCGGTGCGATCTCGAGTGATAAACGCTTGTTGAACTTTCTCCCGATTATAATTTGGTTCGCGTAGGAAAAGCGGTCCCAGCGGTATTTATACTTATCAAAACCGTTGATGGCTTTATTGGGGTCGATCATGGCTGTATAATTCATGGAGGAGAACAGCGTGACACTCAATGGAGTTTTTCCATCGCTCGTTTGGCGTATCAAACGGAACTTGAGGAAACCTTCTGCCATTTTTTCCAGCGCACTTCGCCCGAGTCCCGCCATCAGCCTCCCGTCATAACTGTACTCGAGCGACATGAAAAGATTTGCAGGCCCGTCAACGCCCCAGGCATTGTTAGCACCTGAATTGATATCACCGAAACGGTGCGAAATGCGATAATCGAGCGAACGCCTGCCTACGGTTTCAGTTGTTTGCAGGTTGATATTGCGCGTGGTTTTAAAGGTGGCTGTCACAAATTCTTTCGGGCCCTTGTTCACATGGTCGATGCTGTCCATGATGCGCTGCATGTCATCGCCCTGCGCACGCATCTTACATGGGGTCATCAGCAGCGCTATAGCTGCAAAAAGTTTCACCATATTCTTCATCACAAAAAAGATTAGTTGTTAGGAGCGCCAGCGTTCACCCACAGTTCGATCTGCCTCTGTTTGCACTGATCGATAGGCCCGGTAGGAGGCATCTGGTTATAACCCGACAAATGTTTTACCGTTCCCACCAATTGCCCGTTTGAAGCATAAGTGAAAACATTATTCCAGTCGGTGAGATCAACACCGGCCGTGGGGGTATGGCCAGAATGGCAGGAGTAACAGTAAGAACTTAAAATAGGGGCGATGTGGGTAGTGTAGCTCATGGTAGAGGTCGTATCGCACTGGGTTAAACCATAACCCGGAAAAAGTTCGGAGCGTTTATCGTAATAACACCCGAAGAAGAAAGCGACCGCGAAGAAAACCAGGATTATCTTTTTCATTTTTGCTTTCGTTTTTAATTGTTGAGAGCGCCCTGCAGTATCCACAAATAAATGGTATTGATCTGCTGGTCCGTAAGAGGCTTTTGTGGAGAAGGAGGCATCATATCCTCTCCCGATGTGGCGGTGATACTGGTATAGACCTTACTGTTGTAAGGTTTGTAAGGAGTGATGCGGCCTTGTTTGGTAAACTCATCATAAGTGGAAAGGTCAAAAGCCTCGCCTCCGTGGCAATTACTGCTCATGCAGTTTCCGCCAACGATGGGAAGAATATCGCCCGAAAAACTGATGGCCGGCTGATCGGGAACCACCGGCTGATGCCTGCATGCACTCCATAACAGGGGAAGAGCCGAAGCGAAAAGGAACAGGCTGAAAGAGATGATTTTTTTCATAGAAATGGTCTTGCAAAAGTAAGGATAATATTCCCGCTAAATATGGCCAAAAGCAGGCCGGTTTACGGTAAGCCGTATGTGTTTGGGATGCTGCCCAGACGTAATAAGTTGCCTGGCAGTTGGAAGAACCTGCTTATTTTCCCTGGCGGAGTACGGTGCGTTCGGTGAGCTGGAAAAGCTGGAGTGGGGTAAGATTTCGCCAATGCATATCGTCCAGCTCATCGCCCGAATTAAGATAATCCAACAGCCCGTTCTTCCGGAATTCGGAAAGCACGTGTTCGCGGAAATTGAGAAGTGCGATCCAGCCCCGGCCGCCATCACGCAGTTCTTCGCTCCATTCTTCGTAATAGCAATCGTCCAAAGCATGAAAATTGAGCACATTTTCTCCAATGAGAATGAATTTACTGATTCCGAAGGCCATGAGATGCTCGGCAATATCCCTCTTAAGGATCATGATGTCGTTGTTGATGGCATCGTTCCATTCCCCGATCATCTCCATGACCGCGAAGTGCTCATCGTAATCAACAAAAAGGAGTTTGATGAAAAGAGTGGGTGAGCCCATGTCGTCCCATTGAGGATGGATCACGTAATTGTAAATGTGATTCTCAAATTCGAATTCGCTATACTCGCGACCGTAAAAGGGAGAATGCTCATCTTCCTCGGCCGTGTAAAAGCCTCTCCAGTTGAAATATGGTTCGATGGTATGCAAAGGATTTCGGGTTGATCCCGGTAGCTATCGTGACGTTTTTCGTAATTCGTGGCGTTACTATCGATGACGAATTTACGAAGTAGAAATTGTAACTGGAAAGCCGGGGTATCGAAAAAGCGGGGAAGAAAATGCACTTGCCGCATTTGAGTCTTGCTGTGGCGATAGGGGTTCATTATACTTGATAAAAGGATACAGGACATGGTGAATGACGCTGTTAATTCTCATGGTTTTATGCTACAGTTGGTCACCGAAGCGTATTACAGGCGGATGAATTTTTGCTCCCGCGATCACAGCATTCCCGCCAAACATCCGAGATTGACCGTGATCTATGGTCCACCGTTAGGAATTGAGAATTTTTCCGCTATTGCTGCCGTCAATTTGTTCCCTAATCCCGGGCGGGAAATTTTTCCGTTTCCGGTTTAACGGGTCCATGCGTTATCACGATCAGTGATGCGGTGGGACAGTTGGTCTTGCAGCGTGAACACGGGAACAGCGACAGCGCAGAAGAATTCGATCTTGATCTCGCTCCCGGTTTTTATTTTTTGCAGGTTTCTTCCGGTAATTTTGTATCGAGAAAAAAACTGGTGGTGAGCCGCTGAGTATTGGATAAGGGAAGGTGCGCGGTAAAAAAGCAGTGATCGGGTTGATCTATTTTCTTTTCCATCCGAGCAGTATGACGATAAAGAGTGCGGGAGGGATCACGAAGATCACCGACCAGGATAAGGTGTGGACTATAAATGGGATCACGATGATCCAGCATAGATAAAATGTCCCTGCAAAGAGGACGGCTTTGTTAAGATTATTTCTCCGGTTATAATCCAGGAAAATGAGTAAAGGAGAAAGCAGGGAAATGAGCAGGAGGGAATTGTAAAATGGGCCCATTATTTTTTTGCAGCATCAACGGCCTTCCGCACGCTGCCGTGCTTCAATAAAAGTTGCTTCGCCTTTTTCCGATCCACCTGCAATTCGCGCATGATCATATTGGTGCCTCGCTCAACCAGTTTATTATTGCTGAGCTGCATGTCCACCATCTTATTGCCGCGCACGTGACCCAGTTTTATCATCACGGCAGTAGAGATCATGTTGAGCACTAATTTTTGCGCGGTGCCCGATTTCATGCGCGTGCTGCCGGTCACGAATTCGGGTCCAACCACAACCTCAACCGGGAACTTTGCGGCTTTGGCCACAGGGCTCCCTGCATTACAGGTGATGCAGGCTGTTGTGATCTTTTCCCGGTTACATTTTTCCAGCGCGCCCACAACATAAGGGGTGGTACCCGAGGCAGCGATCCCGATCACCACATCTTTCGAATTTATTTTATGCGCTTGCAGGTCCTTCCAGCCTTGTTCGGTATCATCTTCGGCAAACTCCACCGCCTTGCGAATGGCTTTGTCACCACCGGCAATAAGGCCGATCACGAGGCCATGCGGAATACCATACGTTGGCGGGCACTCGGAGGCATCAACGATCCCGAGCCTTCCACTTGTTCCTGCACCGATATAAAACAAGCGGCCTCCTTTTTTCATTCGCTTAACGATGGTGTTCACCAGCTGCTCCATTTTCGGGATCACCTTTTCAACCGCCAGGGGAACACTTTTATCCTCTTTATTGATGCCGCGCAGGATCTCGGGCACGCTCATTTTTTCGAGGTGGTCATAGCGTGAATCGGATTCGGTTGTTTTTTTCATTCAGCAACTAAAATAGGGAATAATGAGAAAAGAAGAACGAGACTCACCCCGT
>DATDFI010000224.1:0-14171 GCA_036522695.1 Bacteroidia bacterium
GATAGTGAAAGTGTTTTGTTGGTAGGACCAAATGCCCCCGCCACGAACCTGGGCCTGGAAGGGTCCTGCTTCGTAAATTCTTCTGCACATTTCTTCGCGATCTTTGCCGACTCCAGGTTCATTTCATAAGCCAGCGTTTCCATTTTGTAATCCGCCATCGCAACCGAAGTGGCGCTGAACGTGTTCGTCTCGATGATGTCGGCCCCGGCTTTCAAATATTCTTTATGAATGGCCTCGATGATCTTTGGTTGCGTGATCGATAACAGGTCGTTGTTCCCTTTCAGGTCGCTCGGCCAGTCTTTGAATCGTCCCCCGCGAAAGTCCTTTTCCTCCAGCTTATACCGTTGTATCATGGTACCCATCGCACCATCGATCACAAGTACACGCTGTTCCAGTATTTTTCTAATGTCCGTCATATCCACTCAAAAATTTATTTCATTCAATATTCAGTATTCCATAATTCGGGCCTGTTGTAAAAAAAAACCTCCGGCCTTAAGCCAGAGGTCGAATATTTCTTTTCGTAATTACTCTGACTTATCTTCTTCTTCCTTTCGAAAGAATTCGAATTGGCACCATTTCCTGACGTTTGGGTCCGGACGGTTGCCAAGGTTTCATCGGGCGAGTCCCTCCACCTTTCATGATAAGTATAAAATGAACGTGAGCGTAAAAATACGCAAGAATGGCGAATTGGCAAAAATGGGGCGATCAGGCTGTTTTCCTCATCCACTTAGAGCGGATGTACCCACCGATCTGCTTGCGGAAAATAAAAACAAGCGCAAAATATGGAACCGACATCAGGTAAAGTATAGCAGGATTCAAACCCTTGCCCACACTACCCCCGGAAGCATTCTTACCCTCCGCTACTTTTTTGCACATCGCACATTGTGCGTCTGCATCAACGGAGAAAAAAAGCAGTACCGCTGCCACAACAAGAAGAGTGAAAAGTATTTTGCGGTTCATGAATTCAAAGGTAAGAAATAAATACGTTGACCGAACTGCAGGGCCACTTCAAAAGGTTCCTCGCGGAGCTTACCCTGAGAAATACGAAGTGCCGGGAATGACAACCGCTTCAATGCATCAGAAATTATAATACGGTGATATCATCAAATACACTACCACCCCGCTCACCGTTACATACAACCACATGGGATACGTCCATCGTACGATCCTACGATGCTTCTCCACCTGCATGTTCAACCCACGGTAAAAAGAAAAAAGTATGAAAGGCAATCCAGCAGCGGCCAGTAAAATATGCGTTCCCAAAATACCGAAGTAAATAAGTCGCGCAGGGCCTGCCGTAAGTTTTTCCGCTGCATCCACAGTTCCGTTGTGATCGAGGTCGCCATATAACGTTTCGTCTGCAAAAAAATGCAGCATAACATACGAGATAAGGAATAAAGAGGATAAAGTAAGCGCGGTGAGATTGAGCGCACGATGGACCGGGATCTTCTTCATCCTTATAAAAAAGAAAGAAAGGATCAGCAACAATGCACAGGTGCCATTCAAAACTGCATTGAGTGCAGGCAGATAATGTGTGAAAGATGGAGGAGTGGATGGGCCGTGGACCACTTTACGATTGAGCAATACCACCGCCAGGAAAACAATACCGGAAAAAATATAAATGAAACGTGAAGCGGACCTATCGTTCATGGGTGACCCACGGTTACTTTATTACGATCCCTGTTGTGCGTTTCATATTCAGCGACCAGTGTTTTTATATCGTCAATAAGATTTTCCAATGCCTTTACGCTGGTGCCATCGTACATGCCGCGAATGCGCTTTTCTTTATCTACCAGCACCAGGTTCTGGCTGTGCATGAAGCCACCCTCCGCCAATGCGTCCTCTCCCACGGGCAACAAATAACTATGCACACCCAACTCGTAAATTTCCTTTTTATCGCCCGTCACAAAAAACCAATTGGAAGTATCCGCATGTATCTTTTTCGCGTACTCCGCCAACACCGGCACCGAATCATGAATGGGATCAACCGTATGAGAAAGGAACATCAAACCCTTGTAATCCTTGAAGCGTTCCTGCACATGCAGCATTCCCGTATTCATCTTCGGGCAAATGGATTGGCAGGTGGCAAAGAAAAAATTAGCTACGTAAATTTTCCCTTCAAAAGTCTTATCGGTGATCACGCGGCCATCCTGGCTTGTGAATTTAAAAGGAGGAATGGTGTGGTAAATGGTATCGGTGTGCGTTTTGCCTGCGCTATCGGTATAAGTATTTACGCCTTCGCGTTCACCGTAAATAGGAAGATGAATGAAATTGTGCCTACCTGTTGAAAAAAAAAGGTAGATAAGAGATGGTAAAAAAAGAATGATGAAAAGTATGAATACCTTTTTCAAAACCTATAATGCTCCCGCCTGCGTTGTTATTTGTGCTCACCGCCACCTTCGCCACCCCCGTGCTCACCACCGCCTGCATGCTGCATCTGGATGATGGGATCGATGAGAAGTTTATGCCTGGAAGCGTAGTTGCCTTCGCCCAGTACGGTCATGGAAATAAGGTAGATCACGAAACCGGCATACGGGCCAATGATAAGCCATTTCATCAAACGGTTCTCGTCACCCAGGTGCATGAACGCATACACAATGAAATAAGCCTTAAGAATAGTAAAGATGATGAAGAACCACTTTACGCCTTCCGTACCGGTGATCCCCCACTTATCCTGCTGTGAGCCCACGAACAGTTCGATGAGCGTGATGCCGAGCATCACCCAGAATACGTTCCACAGTTTCCTTCTTTTCTTCTTGCCCTCCTCCTCAGTGTGGTGGGACATCATTTCATACTGCGGGTAATTATCGTGAAATTCCATATGAATGTTGTTTGTTGTCGGTTGTCAGTTATGGGTTCTCAAACAATAAATTATAACAGGTAGAAGAAGGTGAAAACGAACACCCACACAAGATCCACGAAGTGCCAGTAGAGACCTACTTTTTCCACCATCTCGTAGTGACCGCGCTTCTCCATCACACGGTTGTACACCATGCAGAAGATAACGAAGTTGATCACCACACCGCTGAATACGTGGAAACCGTGGAAACCCGTAATAAAGAAGAAGAAGTTGGCGAACACCGGCAAGCCGTACTCGTTGAAATGCATGTTCGCGCCATTTATAGTTTGCTTCACCCACGTACCATCAGCCTGGAGAACACTGCGTATAGCTCCTTCCTTGGTTCCTACGATGAAGTTGGTCCACTCCCATGCCTGCGAACCTACGAACGCAAGTCCACCGATGATGGTCCAGAACATCCAGATCAAAACGGCCCTGCGGTCGTTGCGGTGACCGGCCTCTACAGCCAACACCATGGTAACCGAACTCATAATAAGGATAAAGGTCATTAAGCCCACATACGCCAAAGGCAGGTGAACGCCTTCGAGGAAGGGGAAGTGATGGAACACCTCACCCGGGTTAGGCCATATCTCCCCGTATTTGTGGCGCATAAAACCGTAAGCAACAAGCAGGGAGGAAAAGGTAAGAGCATCGGAGATAAGGAAGAACCACATGAAAATTTTACCATAACTGGTGCGCAAAGGCGATGCATTGCCCTTCCAATCAATGGTTTTCGGGTCGATCACAGATACATGTTCTGACATAAATCTTCTTTTGGTGGGACAATATTAAAAAATATTTGATTACACGCTTAGTGGATGAACCAGAAAAATAAGCACAAATATATCCACAGGATATCAAGGAAATGCCAGTAAATGGCGCAGAGCTGCAAACCCAGGTAATTTTCGGCCGAATACCGGCCTCTTGAGGCATTTGCAGTGGTGACTGAGAGTGTGATGATCCCGCCCACCAGGTGCGCCAAATGCAGTCCGGAAATAAAGAAAAGATACTTGCCCGCATTGTTGACCTGCTCCACCAGGTAAATACCCTGGTCAACCAACTGGCCCCAGCCCAGGTATTGGGTCACGCAAAAACCAAAGCCCAATACAGCGGTAAGCATCAAACCCGTTTTAATGCCATTCTGGTTATTCTTTTTTGCTGCATTCACCGCCATGTTCATGGTGAGGCTGCTCAGTAAAATAATGCCTGAACTGATCCAGAAATACGAAGGCATATCGAAATTGAACCATTGCTTTTCATCGGCTGTGCCCTTGCTTACCACGTAAGCACTGGTGAGGCCCGCAAACAGCATGATGATACTTACTATGCCCAGCCACAACAAGGGCTTGGCTGTTTTTTTTCGGATCTCGAAACGTTCTTCGCGGGTGAGTGTAGCCATGATTAACCTAACATGATTGCAAGTTGAACAACCGGTAAATAAAAGAAGGAACCGAACATGAGCTGCTGTGCCGCCTTCACGCTGCAGTCGCGGAAGAGGACATAAGCCTGGTAGGCAAAAAAGCCACCGCAGCCGGTCACTATGATAGCGGAAATAATTCCCGTTGAAATATGAAAAAAGAAAGGCGATAAACTAACGGGGATCAAAAACAGGGAGTACACCAATGCCTGGAAAGCGCTGGAGCGATCACGGCCGCCCAAAGAAGGAAGCATTTTAAAACCCGCTTTTTTATAATCATCGTCCATTACCCATGCTATGGCCCAAAAGTGAGGGAACTGCCACATGAACTGCACGGCAAATAAAACCCAGGCCGGGAATTCAATGCTGCCGAAATCATCGGTAGTCGCTACCCAACCCAGCATGGCGGGAATGGCGCCCGGGAATGCACCCACGAAAACCGCAAGGGGCGTTTTTCTTTTTAATGGCGTATATACTAACGTATAAAGGAACAGTGCCAGCGCACCCAGTATTCCGCTCAGGGGATTCATGAAATAGGTGAGGATAAAAACACCTGCCGATCCCATGATAGTGGAAAGGAAAAGTCCTTCGTTAACGCTCATGCGCTCTTGCGGGAGGGGGCGTTTGCGCGTGCGGTCCATAAGCTTATCGAGGTCGCGCTCAATAACCTGGTTAAAACCGTTGGAGGAACCCGTCACTAAAAATCCGCCCAGCACCAGCATGCCCAGTTTGAACCAATCGGGATGCAGGTGCGTGCCCATTATGTAACTGATGGCAGCCGAGAATACCACCAGCGTGGCCAGTCGCAGTTTAATGAACACGGCATAATCCTTCAGCTTACTGCTTTCTCCTGCTTTATCTATCACTTGCGCTTCTGAAGACATCTACGAATAACGGATCTTTTACGAATCTATGAATGGGGCAGGCTGAACTTCGCGTGAGCGAGGATAAATCCTCCCTTTGAAATTATGATTGGCTCAAGAAAAAAACCGAGTGCAAGTTTACCAAATATTTGCGGGAAATACAGCTACGGATTACGAATAAATACGAACGTAAGGATGGGTGGAAAATGAGTGCAGTTTAAATGATGGACCGTTAGGCGCCCCTTGCAGGATGCGCCAAAATTTTTTTGCGCCTTTCCGGAATTTAATATTTTCGTGGCCCTCAATTGCAGGTTCATGGGCTTCAAACACCCCATCCGTAGCATGGCGCTGCTGGTAGCGGCCGTATTTTCTTTTGCCCGCATTTACGCACAAAATTATCCCTTGCAAATTTCTGCGCAGCTTGTTCCGCCTTTTAGCGGTTATGTTCCCGATTACGCTGTGCCCGGTGAGGAAAAATTCAAACTGCTTTGCCTGTTCACTGATTTTACCGAGCCCTCGTATAATTTTAAATTAAAGATCCGCATACAGGGCCAGGGCGTGACCCTGCAAAGCAAGAGCTATTATTTTGCGGGGCCATTCAACATCACTCCCGGTGCGCCTATACAATTGAGCGGTGCCGACCTTGCCGGCTTGCTCAACACCAATAATCTTGATTTTTCGGGAATAACACTGGCGGATTACAACCACCGCAAAATTTTGCCCGAAGGATTTTATTCCATTTGCGTTACCGCCTACGATTTTAATAACCCTGTTCCCATACAGGTGAGCAACGAAGCCTGCGCCTTTGCCTGGTTCACGTTAAGTGATCCGCCCCTGCTTGATCTTCCTCAATGCGGAAATACGCTGAACACTTCCACCCCGCAACAGGTCACTTTCCAATGGACGCCCATGAACATAAGTTCGCCCAACTCCTTTTTGAATACTGAATATGACTTTCAATTATTCGAAGTGCTGCCTTCCAATGCCAACCCCAACACTATTGTGCAAACACTGCCACCCATTTTTCAAATCACCACCACTTTTACAACGCTTAATTATGGCATTACGGAACCTCCGCTGGTGACAGGCCGACAATACGCGTGGCGCGTGCGCGCGCGTGATGTGACGGGTCGTGACCTTTTCCGTAACAGCGGCTACAGCCAGGTGTGCGCTTTTACTTACGGAAATATTTACGGTGATCTTTTGAACCTTACGTTGCATGCACAGGTCATCAGCTCCCGTGTTGCGCGCTTATGGTGGGACAGCATCAGCAATTATCAAAGTTACCATGTTGAATACCGAAAAAGCGGAAACAACTGGAACTGGTTTCCCATTAATATAACTGCTGCGCACGCAAAAGCCACCGACCTTGAGCCCGACATGGATTACGAAGCGCGCGTGAATGGCATCACGAATGAAAATGTGACCGGTCCGTGGAGCAACACCGTAACTTTTCACACTTCACCATTGCCGGTGATCAACTGTGGTGACCAGCCCGTGCCTTTAAGTTCACAAAATATTCACCCGCTTACCATGGCTGCGCCCGGCAATACCTGGCAAATAGGTCAGTTTGAACTTATCGTAACACAATTACAAAACCTGCAGAGCTCATCGGGGATTTACAGCGGGCTGGGGAAAGTGGTTTTGCCATTGGGCGGGATCAACGTGCGCTGTTCGTTCACCAATGTGATGGTGGATGAAGATCATCGCGTAGTGAGCGGTGAAGTGTTGGCTTTGAGCGAAGGCGTGAGCGCGTGGCTGAGCCAGTGGAGTTCGACCTATCACTACGATGATTCCTTTAACTGCAGCTGCGACATCGACAGTATTTACGTGAATGCAAATAACCAGGTGATCATCGTTTGCCAGGGTGGAGATACCATTGTAGTCCCGGATGATATTGAAGGGGGTTTACTGGTGACAGACGGTAACGGGAACCAGTGGGTCGTGAATGGAGATGGAACAATTGTGCCTGTGGAAGGAGGAGGCTTGCTGCCTGTGACCCAGGATACGCTTACGGCTACGGAAAAAAGTATTTTGAGAAAGGCATTGCTCCTGATCAAAACAGAATATGATCAGCAAAAACTCAACAACCTTCTTTCGGTTTTAAATTCCGGTGAGCAGGATTATGATGATTACATCCGCACGCAGCGAAGTACTTTCACACAAACGGGAAATGCTCCGCAGGAATACCATGGTGAAACAGAGTATGTAGGCTCCTTTGAACTGAAACAGGAAATGCAAAATACAGGGACAGCCAAGGCGAAAAATTATAAAGACGCAGAATTTGAATACAACAAAGGAAAGGTGCTTTATATTTTTTCAAGAAAGATCTCCAGCGATAACGAATTGAACTTTATCGGGCAATATCTCACTGTGAGCAATAAACTTTTTAAGGCATTCGTGGCGGAGCAGTTTGCGCTGAATAAGACGGAAGACCAGGTGGCTGCAGATGTGGCATTGCTCGGGCTGAAACCATTGGCTGAAATGGTTGTAAAACGCAAAATGGAAAAAGACAAAAATGAGTAGGACCTTTTTACTTAGGCTGGCGGCCTTCATCACTGCCTTGTTTTGTCCGATGCTTCTTTTTGCAGAAGCGCCAGCGATCGATTCGGCCCAACTGAATGCCTTCATTCAAAAAGGCAGGACAGAATTTAAGGACCTGCAGGAAAGGAACCGGGATCACGAAAAGAAAGGGGAATTCTCCAAAGTAAATTTTGTATTGAGCCTTTCCCTCGACACTTCAGCGAATTACCTGCACGGCATAACCGTCACTGGCAAGGATCCCTTCCTGAACACCACTTCACTTGAACAAAATCTTAATTCACGATTGCGTAAGCTTTATTTCGAGGACTCAGTAGAGTGTTATTTGATATTGATCCATTATTTCGATATAAAACTTACCGCAAAGATCCAGGACAGCCTCACTGCGGCTGATCTTTTCCAAACAGGGAAATTCTTCAATGAGAATTCAAATATATTGGCGCTCAAATCCGCCCACGACAGCATCACGAATTCAATTGCTCATTCGGCACTCTCAAATGGCCGCAGGTTCATTGTTTACAGCGTAGCCAATTATTGCGGTGCCTTTTATAACCAAAACAAGCATTGCTACACCTATTGGCATCACGGAATTTACAATGCTGGAAATTCAGTAAGCTCCTCCGCTTTCCTTGACCGGATAAATGACAATGCAGTAGATGTAATTAAGCATACCCCGGCCTTCATGAATGGAAGTGATGAGCAAAGAGCGCAGGAAATGGTGTCTGCTCTCGAGCGTTCGGCAAAATATTCAAAGCTCGAATCGAGGATCATGTCGCTTTACACTACCGATGAACTCAAGGAAGTACTAAGCCATTTCACCCATACTACAGATTACCTGACACTCACTACGGAAGAACGCTTGCACATATTGAGTGTGTTCGTTCGGGAAACCATGGGTGGAAGCACGCAAAATACGGTTGGCGCTGAAACCTATGCGTTGCGTATCATCTCGAGCGTACCGAATGAGAAAACGATAGCGTTCCTGCATGGTCTCGAAAATGAATCTGTACTGAATACCGATCCCAATTTCAGTGGTGATAAGACCAATCACGATGCGCTGATCTACGAACTGGTTTACCGGATAGATGATCACCTCCTGAATGGAGATAATTACAAGCAGTTGATGATCGACATTTCGAACCTTGTTATGTCGACAGAGAATTCACGAAGGGAGTTTTCGCAGGCTACGATGGCGAATATTGCGGACAGGATGATCTATTGGGATGCGCAACATTTCAGCGATCCGCCCATTGGAACAAATTCTTACACGGTTACTTTCAACACCGATGGCACGGTAAAATACAAGCGCGAGGTAGTTGATTACCTCATCGAAGATAATGAAGGCACTGCACCGCATTGGGATGCTTACGCAGATGTTACCGTTCACCCGTTTGACATTCTTGTTTTTGTAAATAAGTCGAACGCCAGCATGATCGCTGCTGCGGGCGCACAGCCAGGAGAGATGAATTTTATGCCTGCGGTCTTTTTAAAGTATGCAAAGGATAAAGAGTTTAATCAAACAGCGCTTACAACCAGTTGTACGGTCATTGACATTGCCACCCTTATTACAGGTCCGGGGTTAATTTATAAAGCCGCACGACTTGGAAAATTAGCGGTAGGATTATTCGAAGCAGCAAATACATTAGCTGCCGGAGTTAATCTCTCCGTGAATATGCTGAACATCCAGGATCCGGATGTAAAAGCTGTGGTTGCCGATTTTAATTTGATCGTGGGTGCGTGGGGGTTGGGAAGGCTAGGATATTCCGGGGTGCTGAAGATCAACAACACGCTTTCTGCTCTCCTGGATGATAGCAAATCAATAACAACAATTTCGATTGATGACGCGAGGAGGTATTTAAGAGATTTTGCGACTGCCGAGGATAAAATCAAGGATTTGGAAGGAGTTTTGCCTGCAGATAAGGACATGCTTGCGCAGATGAAGAAGCTGCTGGAGGCGCGGGTGGGGAGTTATTTCGATTTAGGCAATTTACTTTCACTTCGACAAAAATGGCTTGACGATTTAAAAAGCCTTTACGGGAATTTAGATTACGAGGGCTTTCTCACTAATGGAATTGATCCCAATACTATTCCAATCGATCTAATAAATGATATGCTTAACGAGTATTCAAACACCCTAAGCCCTCAGCAAAAGCAAAACTTACTCAATTCCTTGCTCAAATCGGGCAGTGATATTCCTGTAAAAAGAATTCTTAATTCGGGAGAAGAATTATATAAAATTGTCTCGAAAGGGAAATTGCCGGGACGATCCTCATATTATATGACTAAAACTCAATTCGAACAATTAGAAAATTCTATCGATATTGAAAACAAATTAGGACTTCCACTTGGAAGTCTTTCTGTTGAATATGATGTTTATGTTGCAACAGCCAAAGAACAAGTTACCATATTTGAAAGTACGGTGGCGCCAACAATTCAGCGAGGTTACCAAACGAGCGGAGGTGCAACTCAAACTTTAATCCTGAACACTGAAAAGTGGACAATTACTAAATTGAAAACGATTATACCACCAAGATAATGGATACGCTAAATGAACTATTGAAAGAAATTGATAACATCGTCATTGAAAATGTTAGATTAAAACTCGAAGAAAAAATTAGATTAATTAATCTGTCTTTGGACTTCATCTCCACCAATAAAGTCTCAGAAAATGACCTTATTTTAATATTGGATAGAGTCAATCGGCTATCTTTCGAAATTGGCTCGAGCAAAGCGTTCGAATCTTCTAATATTGAATTACCTCTAGTATTAAGAGCGTGCAAAATTGCGGAGGAAAATTTAGCACATAAGCCTAATGAGCTTATTCCATTTCTTCAACTAAAACTTAGTTACATGTCGGATGTTGCTGAACGAAGGTCTCTTGAGGATAAAATCCAGTCAATAGAGTCATCAAAAAAATGATAATTAATTCTCGTCATTCCGATTCCTCGGATTCTATCCTCTCCCTCTTTCCTCCACGCCCCTCCCCGCCCTCTGCGGTTGAAACCTGGCCCAATAAATTGCCAGGGACAAAATATTTACGCCCCCACCCCGTCCCTGTAAATAAAACCCCTCGGCAGCTATGTCGTCAACGGCTTTATTTCGCATACTCCTCACCTTCGGTATATTTTTCCTCTTAGACCTTTACGTTTTCACCGGCTTTATAGCCGCTTTCGCTGCCGGCCGTTCCCGCATCATAGCCGCCTGGCTGTACTGGGGTGTAACTATTTCCTTTTATGCGCTCGCCATTTATGCCATCAGTACCTTTTCACGCGCGACCGGCCCTGCAACGCCCCTCGCCAAATGGCTC
Organism: Bacteroidia bacterium; assembly: GCA_036522695.1. Classification (GTDB taxonomy): domain Bacteria; phylum Bacteroidota; class Bacteroidia; order JADZBD01; family JADZBD01; genus DATDFI01. The sequence goes on from DATDFI010000224.1 coordinate 10,968, forward strand.
ATAGGGAGTTTCGTGTTCTTATATGTGCCCAAATTAGTGATGCTGTTTTTTTTCGCGGGCGAAGATGCCTACAGGCTTTTGCGCGCGGGAGGTGTTGGAGTTGCCAAAATTTTTGGAGGAGCAAAAGAAGCGACTTTCATAGAATCGCGCAGGATGTTCATCGCGCGCATGGCCGCTTATACGGCAGCCATTCCCGCCATTGGAATTTTATACGGCATCGTGAAAGGCCGCTTTAATTTTACCGTACGCAAAACGGAGATCGCTTTTAAAGACCTGCCCGAAGCTTTTGACGGGCTCACCATCACACAGATCTCCGACCTGCACGTAGGCAGTTTTGATACGGAAAGCGACCGCGCGGAACTCAACCACGCCATCGCACTCATCAACAAACAAAAGAGTGATCTCATTTTTTTCACGGGCGACCTGGTGAACAACCGCGCAGAAGAGATGCAGCCCTGGATGGATGATTTCGGGAAGCTGCACGCGCCCATGGGAAAATATTCCATTCTCGGCAACCACGATTATGGCGATTACTCCGACTGGCCCAGCCGCGAAGCCAAGCGCGCCAACATGCAGCAACTGTACAACACGCACGATCAGCTCGGCTTTACCTTATTGCGCAACCAGAATGTGCGCATAGAAAAAAATGGCCAGCACCTGGAACTGCTGGGCATGGAGAACTGGGGAAAAGGTTTTGCGCAGTACGGTGACTTTTCAAAGACCCTGCAGGGAACAAATGATGGCGCCTTTAAAATTTTACTCTCGCACGATCCCTCGCACTGGGAAGAAGAGGTGATGAGCCACGATACACATGTACACCTCACGCTCTCCGGTCACACACATGGCGCGCAGTTCGGCATCGAGGTCCCGGGATTCAAATTCTCACCTGTGCAGTTGCGTTACAAAAGGTGGGCTGGACTTTACAGCGAGAACAGCCGTTACCTGTACGTGAACCGCGGGCTGGGCTTTTTAGCCTTCCCGGGAAGAGTTGGGATATGGCCGGAGATAACGGTGATCACATTGCGTAAGGCGTAATTTCTGATCTCTACTTCTTTACCTTTACACAGTGGCAGACGTACACAATAGAAAGACAAGAAGCTATAATATGAGTCAGATTAAGGGCAAAAACACAAAGCCCGAAATCCTGGTTCGAAAGTATCTGCATTCACTGGGAATCCGTTTCCGCCTGCATGATAAAAAACTTTCAGGAAAACCTGATATAGTACTTCCAAAATACAAAACTGCTATATTCATTCACGGTTGCTTCTGGCACGGTCATACAGGCTGTAAATACTTCGTAATTCCAAAAACAAGGACCGATTGGTGGCTCAACAAGATAAACTCCAACAAATCGCGGGATAAAAGAAACGCTCGCGAACTCCGGAAATCAGGCTGGAAAATTATCAACATTTGGGAATGTCAGCTCCGGCCTCAGAAATTACAGAGAACGCTCTCTTCTCTCTGTAAATCTATATTCTGATTGTTAATTAAATCCCCTCCTTACGTGTCCTAAAAGCAAATGTATTTTAGGACACATACCTCAATTTTATTTTCTCAATGGACATAAAAAAGCGAATCGGGTTGCGCATTAAAGAACTGCGCACCGAAAAAAAACTTACTCAGGAAGAATTGGCGTGGGCAGCAGAAATAGATCGCACCTATATGAATCATGTCGAAAACGGGAGAAAGAATATTTCCGTGGAAATTCTTGAAAAGATAGTAAAAGCATTGAGCACAGATTTCTCAACATTTTTTAATCCTATTAAAAATAATGGCAATGGCAAGAAAGTATAGTGAGATAAGGAAAAAGCTGAAAATTGAAATCGACAATAAAATCAAGGACGACAATCTCGCCCATTTAACACATTATTTTCAAAATCATGAGAATGGAGTTTCAAAATATTTTAAACCATCCGCCCAAAAATATCTGAAGCATCTTTATGAAGACCTGAATATCGTTGTTGAACCTGAATTCCAATATTACATTCCGATCAAGTGGGATATTCCTTTTCCTCCTCCGGCAAATCCTAAATTTAAATTCATCGATCTTTTTGCTGGAATTGGGGGGATTCGACTTGCATTTCAAAACATAGGAGGCAAATGTGTCTTCACCAGTGAATGGAACAACTTTGCAAAAAAGACATACGAAGCCAATTTCGGTGAAGTTCCTTTTGGAGATATTACAAAGATAGACGAGAGAGAAATTCCGGACCATGATGTTTTACTTGGAGGATTTCCCTGCCAGCCGTTTTCAATTGCGGGCGTAAGTAAGAAAAATGCACTGGGACGAAAACATGGTTTTCTCGATGAAACTCAAGGCACACTGTTCTTTGATGTTGCAAGAATTATTAAATATAAGCGCCCTAAAGCCTTCTTACTTGAAAACGTCAAAAACCTCGTTTCACACGATAAGGGAAATACATTTAAAATAATCACAGAGACATTAAAAGAACTAAACTATTCCCTATACTACAAAGTACTGGATGGCAAACATTTCGTACCCCAGCATAGGGAAAGAATTATAATTGTAGGCTTTGACAATAGAATATATAAAGGCAGAGAAAAATTTACGTTTCCTGAACTACCCAAACCCACGAGGAAGTTAAAAGACATTCTTGAACCAAATCCCGATCAGAAATACACTTTGTCCAATAAACTTTGGAATTATCTCCAGGAGTATGCGCAGAAACACAAAGCGAAGGGCAATGGCTTTGGTTTTGGCCTTACCAATCTAAATGGCATAGCCAGGACTATGAGTGCAAGATATTATAAAGATGGAGCGGAAATTCTTGTACCACAGGAGGGAAAAAATCCGAGAAGGCTTACTCCAAGAGAGAGCGCAAGACTTCAGGGGTTTCCCGACAACTTTATTATTCCCGTTTCTGACAATCAGGCCTACAGACAGTTTGGAAATTCGGTTGTTATGCCACTAATACAAGCCGTTGGGAAGCAAATCGAAAAAAATCTTTAACCCTATGAGACTGCTATCCTTAAAGAAAATTCTCATTGAAAATGGCTGTCAAACAATCATTGTGAAGAAATTGGCAGCTAATGATAATTCAAAAAATCAAGTTTACTTGGGAGGTAGTTTTGAAATTCTCAATCTGCTTCCAATATCCGATATCTATGCCGTTGATGCGGGGGATTGGAAACGTGAGCGCTTTAAAGCATCGATCAAATTCAAATGGATTTCAGAAGATGGAA
>DATDFI010000225.1:0-12966 GCA_036522695.1 Bacteroidia bacterium
GCCATGCAGGGACGTTTCCATTATTACGAAGGCTATAATATGCAGCAGGTGGTTTTCCCGGTGCGCGTGATGAAATATTTGGGAATAAAGGATCTCTTCATTTCAAATGCAAGTGGCGGTGTGAACCCTTCCTTTAAAGTGGGCGACCTGATGCTGATACGCGATCACATTAATCTTTTTCCTTCCAACCCGCTTATTGGCAAGAATGAAGAAGAATTGGGTCCTCGCTTTCCCGATATGAGTGAAGCCTACAGTTTGGCGCTGATAGAAAAAGCAAAAGCGCTTGCAAAAAAGCTGGAGATCAAAGTACAGGAAGGGGTGTATTGCGGGCTGAGCGGCCCTACGTTTGAAACGCCTGCCGAGTACAAATACATTCGCAACATTGGCGGTGATGCCGTGGGCATGAGTACGGTGCCCGAAGTGATAGCAGCCCGGCACATGGGACTCACCTGCTTCGGGATATCGGTGATCACGGATATGGGGGTGGAAGGGCATATCGTGAAAGTAACGCATGAAGAGGTGCAGCATGAGGCGCAGAAGGCGGAAAAGAAAATGACGATGCTGATGAAGGAAATGATAAGAGAGTTGTGATGAGTGCACTATAATAGCTTTATGTCAGGGGTCCATTTGAGACCAAAAAAGTAAAATGGTGCACGGGGAGATTGCAGGAGCGATGAGCCGGGTTGATGTTGAGATAAACCCTTGTGCGTTATCGGTTGCATCATTTTATCTCCGGTACCGGGCGCTTTGTATTGGGCCCAATCGACTTACTTCAGTTCATGTGCCCGGGATCGGCCTTCGGGATCTGCGATTTTGCGGCACTTTTCTAAAAAGCGCCAAAAAGAAAATCATGTCGGATAAAAGTAAGCTGGGATCATAAAACGATAGCAGCATTTAACATATATCCGATTACAAAAACGTCTTTCCGAATAAATACCTTTACAAAAAATCCCATGAAACAAACCGCACTCATCACAGGCGCCTCCAGCGGAATAGGTTACGAACTCGCAAAAATCATGGCGGGCAAAGGATATGACCTTGTTCTCATCGCGCGCAATACAAAACCACTGGAAGAGATCGCCCATTCATTTAAAGGAAAAGTAAGTGTGCTGGTCATGGCCAAAGATCTATCAGGAGAAAATGCGCCACAGGAAGTTTTTGAGGAACTGCAAAAGAAAAATATTGCTGTGGATATACTGGTGAATAATGCGGGCTTTGGCGATTTTGGAAAATTTGCAGAGACAGACTGGAAGAAAGAGAAAATGATGATAGACCTGAACGTACGTTCCCTTACCGAGATGACAAAATTATTTTTACCGGCAATGGTGAAAAGAAAAAGCGGGCGTATCATGAACCTCGCGTCCACCGCCTCCTTCCAGCCCGGACCATTAATGTCGGTTTACTATGCGACCAAGGCTTATGTCCTGTTCTTTACGGAAGGGATCGCAGAAGAATTGAGGGGAAGCGGTGTTACGGTGACCGCACTTTGTCCCGGCCCTACGCGCTCGGGGTTCCAGGCAGCATCAGCGCTCGAAAATTCAAAGCTGGTAAAGGACCGCAAACTTCCTACTGCAAAAGAAGTGGCGGAGTACGGCTACAAAGCCATGGTTCGCGGCAAGGTGGTAGCCATTCATGGCCTTATGAACCGCCTGATGGCGCAGAGTCCTCGTTTTACCCCTCGCGCACTCGTCCGAAAGGTGGTAATGAGATTGCAGGATGCAGGATAGCAGCGAGAGCACAAACGTCCTGTTTTCGCTACCTTTGCCCTTCAATGAATAATGCCCAGAAGCGCCCCAGGCCTCTCCTGCTTTTTTACATACTTTTTATTTATGTGCTGCTGCAGTTCGGCTGGTGGAGTTATTTAATGGTGGAGCTGAATAACGAGATCTATCATTTGAAAAGCGATTTGAACATTAAGAACGCTAAAAATCCTGAAGAAGCTTCGAGAACAGGAAATGAGCTGGAAGAGAAACTCCACTTGCGCTGGGCCATGACCGCGGGAGAGGGAAGCGTATTCCTGGTGTTATTGGTGCTTGGCGTGATGCAAACGCGAAATGCTTTCCGGAAAGAGACCGCACTCACCCGCCAACAGAAGAATTTTTTACTCTCTGTTACCCATGAACTGAAATCACCCATCGCCTCGGTGAAACTGCAGCTCGAAACCATCCAAAAAAGAGAGCTGGATAAAGAAAAGCAAAAAGAGATCCTGCAAAATGCATTGACGGATACCGAGCGGCTGAACAAACTCGTGGAAAATATTTTACTCGCCACACGTATCGACAACAGCGCCTTCACCCTTCATCGCGTGGAAACAAATATTTCAGAACTGGTGGATGAGATCATAAAGCAAGCACGCGCTTCCATCAAACAAAAAGTGGAATGTGATATAGAACCCGGAATAATCCTGTTGGCAGACGGGACCACCTTCCCCTCCATCATTTTGAACCTGCTGGAAAACGCGTCAAAATATTCGCCTCCCGGTTCCACAATAAAAGTAAAGCTGAAAAAAAACAGGAACACCGTATCACTGAGCGTGGCGAATGAAGGACAAGGGATAAGCGAAGAGGACAAGCAAAATATATTTCAAAAATTTTACCGGGCGGGCAATGAAGAAACGCGTAAAACAAAAGGCACCGGCCTTGGACTTTATATTGTGAAGTACCTGGTGGAACAACATAACGGCACCATTTCAGTAAAAAACAACTCGCCTTCGGGAAGTATATTTGAAGTGAATTTCACTCCCGGCTTGCAGTAAGTATGACCTTTATCATTGGTATTATTAGTGTTAATTCGTAAGTAGTAATATGAAAAAAGTTGCACTCATTATTTTAGACGGCTGGGGGATCGGTGATGGCTCCAAGTCGGATGCCGTTGCGAATGCGAACATGCCATTCACAAAAAGCCTGCCCGGGAAATATCCTCATTCGGTTTTAAAAACTTTTGGCGAATACGTGGGTTTGCCTGACGGACAGATGGGAAATTCGGAAGTGGGACACATGAATATTGGCGCGGGCCGCATCGTATACCAGGACCTGGCCAAGATCAATAAAGAAGTGCGGGAGAATGCGATCGATAAAAATCCTGTGTTGCTGGAAGCTTTCGCTTACGCGAAGAAAAATAACAAGGCCCTTCATTTCATCGGGCTGGTCTCGGATGGTGGCGTGCACTCGCACCAAACGCATTTGCACAAACTGTGTGATATGGCCAAAGCGAATGGGTTAAATGAAGTATTCATTCACGCATTTATGGATGGACGTGACACCGACCCGAAGAGCGGGCTGGGATTCGTCTCGCTTTTGCAGGACCATTTGAAAACTTCAGCGGGTAAGATCGCCAGCGTGTGCGGGCGCTATTACGCCATGGACCGTGACAAGCGCTGGGAAAGAGTGAAACTCGCTTACGACCTTTTGGTGAAAGGCGAAGGACAAAAAGTGAAGGATGTGCTGCAGGCGATCAGCTCATCGTATGCCCAAAATGTGACGGATGAATTCATCAAACCTATCGTACACGTGGATGAGGACGGGAAGCCTCTTGCGGTGATAAAAGAAAACGATGTAGTGATCTGTTTCAACTTCCGTACCGACCGCTGCAGGGAGATCACCGTTGCACTTACACAGAAGGATATGCCTGATCATGACATGAAGACCCTTCCTTTATATTATGTGACGATGACGAATTATGACGACACTTTTAAAAATGTGAAAGTAGTTTACGATAAGGACCATCTTCATAACACGCTGGGAGAGGTGTTGAGCAAAGCCGGTAAAACACAATTGCGGATTGCGGAAACAGAAAAATACCCGCACGTTACTTTCTTTTTTTCGGGTGGGCGTGAAGAGGCCTTTACTGGTGAGAAACGGGTAATGATCCCTTCGCCTAAAGTAGCGACCTACGACCTGCAACCGGAAATGAGCGCGGCCGGTGTGACCGATGCGGTGGTGAAAGAGATCAATGACAATGTCCCGGATTTTATTTGCCTCAACTATGCGAACCCGGATATGGTGGGCCACACAGGAGTTTATCCAGCGGTGCTCAAAGCGCTGGAAGCAGTGGATGCAGGGCTGAAGCGCGTGGTGGAAGCGGGTTTGAAAAAAAATTACTCGTTTATCATCATAGCCGATCACGGCAATGCCGATTTTATGATCAATGCGGATGGAACGCCTAACACTGCCCACACTACCAATCCTGTTCCCTGCATTGTAATTGACAATGATGTGAAGCAGGTGAAAAATGGCAAGCTTGCCGACCTTGCCCCTTCCATCTTAAAAATGATGGGGTTGGAAATTCCGAAGGAGATGGATGGAGAGGTGTTGGTGCAGGCATGATCCCTCTTGAGCCTGGAAATATTTATCACGTTTTCAATAGGGCTAATGGCTCTGAAAAGCTTTTTATTTCAGAAAGGAATTATGATTACTTCATTAATAAATCAAATGAATATCTGCAGCCAATTGCAAATATCTTCTGCTATTGCCTGATGCCGAATCATTTTCATTTTTTATTACGGGTAAAAGAACTGAGCCAGCTTAAAGAAACTTTTTCAAAGTTCAAAACTTTGGAGAAGTTCTTGCCGGAACACGAGCGGATCCTGAGCAAACAATTTGCAAATCTATTTAGCTGCTACACTCAATCCTTCATTAAAGAGTATGGCAGGAAAGGAAGTCTTTTTATGAAAAATTTCAAGCGGAAATTGGTCACTGACGAGAAATATCTGAGAAAACTCGTACACTATATACATTGGAATCCTGTTGAATCCAGGCTGTGTCTTTCGTTGGAAAACTGGAAATATTTGTCCTATCCTGGGATAATAACCGGGGCAAATACCAGGCATCAAGAGGTACTAAGTTGGTCTGGTGATATAGAAAATTTCATTTATTGCCACAAACGGCCACCAGAATTATCGGGGATCGAGTAGGATCAGCCATCAATTACAGCATGGAGATCATCTATGCTCATCACTCAAAGAAAAAGAAGAAGAACAAAGCAGCAGTAGTAGCATCCGTTCCTTTAGCATAACCCACCGTTTGGTAATTTCCGTTCTGAACGGTCCCATCTGACTTTACATAACCTAACGTCTGGTAATTTCCATTCTGAACAGTGCCATCGCTCTTGATGTAACCGATGGTTTGATAATTTCCATTCTGAACAGTGCCGTCATCCTTGATGTAGCCAATGGTTTGGTAATTCCCGTTCTGGATAGTGCCATCCTCCTTGATATAACCCACTGTTTGGTAATTCCCGTTCTGCACCGTTCCGTCATCTTTTATATAGCCCGTGGTTTGATAATTCCCATTCTGGAAAGTGCCTTGCGCGAACATAGTTGTGGCGGCAAAAAGGAATAAAAAAAATGCGAAGATCTTTTTCATGATTTTTATTGTTGAGGTTTATTAGCGTATCAGCGTCACGTGCCCTACATACGTGTGATCCATCTGCTCGGGCAGGTCCACGCAGGTGATCTTCCACACGTAAACATCTTCCTGGCACTTATTGCCTTTGAATGTTCCGTCCCAGCCTGTATTGATATCATCCGTTTCGAAGAAAAGTTGCCCCCACCTGTCGAAGATCATAAAATGATAATCGCGCACACCCATGATCTTGGGCATGAACACATCGTTGAGGCCGTTGCCGGTTGGAGTAAAAGCATTAGGAATAAAGAAACGGAATTCAGGCTTTATCTCAATATCGATATTGTAACGCGCTTTGCATCCGTAACTGTTCTCCACCACCTGGTACGAATGATAAATGCCGTACTGCTGGTAAGTATGCACCGCGCTGCAATTGGAACTGCTGTCGCCATCACCGAAATAAAGCACACAGGAAGTATTATTCGAACTCAGGTCGGTGAACGTTACATCGGGATTGAAAATGGAAGTAACCAGCGGATCGGCCGAATACAATGCGGTTGGAACCGGGTAAACAGTGATCAAATTCGGCAGGGAGTACACAACCGTATCCACACACCCGTTGGTAGTGATGAGCGTGAGCGTGACCGTATAGGATCCCGGCTGGATGTAAATGTGTGATGGATTCGGCAAATTGGAATACGATCCGTCACCAAAATCCCAGGAATAAATGGCGGTTGCATTTCCGAACACGGATGCATCCTGGAAATTAACCTGCAGCGGTGGACAAGCCGCCTGCGGAGTGGCATTGAACAAGGCCTGTGGTGGCGGGTAAACGTAAACGGAATCGGTGTATGAAGCCGTGCAATTATTTTCGGAAACGGTGAGTGTTACCGGGTGCCATCCCGTTGAATTGAAAACAATATTGGTGGGATTTTGCTGTGTACTTGTTGAAGGAGTTGCAGCTAACGTGAAATTCCAATTGAAGGTCCCGTTCCCCATGAAAGCCCCCCCGGCTGTAAAATTGAAACTATTACTCGTTATACATTGTCCCGGTGGCGGATTGAAGGAAGGTGCAAGCTGTGGATATATATAAAATGTGGTGTACCCGGTGTCGGCACAGGGCAAACCGGGATTGCAAATGAGCATCACATTGTACGTTCCCGAATCGCTGTAGGTCCAGGTGGGATATTGCGCATTGGAAGTATCAGCAGCAGAGTTCGGATCACCGAAATCCCAGTGATACGTATTTGCATTAACGCTGTTGTTCAAAAAATTGACCGTGTACCCGAAACAAAAAGTGGTTTGAGAAGGAATAGAAGTAACGGTTGCATTCGGGCAATTCATTACGTTCAATTGGTAATCACGCCTGTCCTCGTCCAGCAGTTGCCCGTTCCTCCATTCTTCCACGCAAATACAAAATACCCAATTGCCGATCTGATTAGGAGTGCCGGTGAGCATTCCCGATTGGTAATTGATCGCGAAAGCAGGATTGGAAGAGATGGGATAATTGGTGTTGTAAGGTGAAAGCCACGGAACAGGAAAATAAGGCGGGCCGGATGGCGGGTTGGGTTGCGGATTCGAAGAAGATGCTCCATCATACGGGTCGCAGATGTGATACACCAGTGAATCCCCATCGGGATCTATGGCAGAGTGATCGAAAATAAAAGGAACATTGTTGCACAGGAACAAAGGCGGAAGATTGATGAAACGCGGGCTGCTGTTACCCACTGCAAGCGAAGGATCGGGAATATGACAAACATAAGTTGAACCTACATTAAGCGGGTTATTCAAATTCAAAATGGTTTGATTACGACAGCAGCGCTGGTAGGTGAGATAATATCCACCGGGAATGGGCGGAAGATTTACCATGCCGGTATAGATCGCTTCCTCCACGCATACGTTGGAGGGAGGAAGATAACATGGATTGTTCATGTTCACGGGGATCTGCGTTGATCCGGGAAATGGAAGCGAAAGTGTTTGCAGCAAATTACCCGCCTGGTCGAACACACCTACGTAAGCAGGATTATCGTATGGCGCCTGCCCGTTGATGCAATCCCGGTAAACCTTTAAAGTGACCTGGTAATTGTTGTTGCCGAGGTAATCGTAATAGATCTCACCGCCTACTATATGTGTAGCTTTCGCGTTGAACGCAATGCAGGCAAGCAGCAATGACCATAAGAACTTTTTCATTCCACTGTTGTTTGAACTCACCTTGGGGATGAATTCTACGCTACTTGTGACTGAGGATCTCTACAAAACCCTTGTATTCTTTTCCATCCGACACATGCAACACGAAGAAATACGTTCCATCCGGCACACCGGCACCGCTCCAGTCGTTTTGATAATTTGAACTTTCGTAAACCTGGCCTCCCCAACGGTTAAATATTTTCAAACCGCTTCCCGGGAAGTGGTCCAGGTTTTTGAACACCAGCAGATCGTTAAGTCCGTCACCATTTGGCGTGAACACGTTGGGTATGTTGATCTGGCAATGGGTGTCCACTAAAACATCCAGCGTATCCGAGCTGGTCCTATTACATTGATCCGTTGCCGTGAAAACAAATGTTCCGTTGGCAGTGGGTGTGAACGTATACTGCTGGGTACAGTTGTTCGCAGGAATAGAATCCGGGCCGGTAAGTGTTACCCACGAACAGTTGTAATTGGGAACGCCACCATTGATGTTTCCTGCAATAGTGATGGGCTGACCTTCACAAACCGTAACATCCGAAACGGAAACAAAAATATTCGGGGGAACAGTAACGGTGATCACCGAGCTTTGAATATTCGCTCCGCAACTATCCGTGACCGCCACCGAATATGTTGTAGTAGCGGAAGGTGTCACCAAGATCCCCTGTGCCGTTGATCCTGTTGACCAACTGAAACCGTAAGGCTGCACTCCTCCACTCACATTGGCATTGAGGAAGACCTGCTGGTTGGGACATACCGTAGTATCATTACTCACATTCAAAACCATTGGAATATGATCACCAATGAAAAAAGTTACATTCGTTATTCCCTGCGCACATGGCCCTGACGAGACGGCTGCAAGATGAACGGTATCGAGTCCTTCGGTTTGGTTATCACTCACAGCGGAGATGCAGATCACCACTGAATCAACTCCCACCGGAAAAATAATTTGTGAAGGAATAGAAGGTGTGTAGTCCACACCATTTTGCGCATTTCCACTCACGTTCAGTGTAACGGTATCCTGGGTTTGCGTATTCCCCCTCACAAAATACAGGCAGGCCTGCCCGCAACCTTCAAACAAAGTCGAATCATTCGGTCCCCCGTAACTTACATCAGCAGTGATGTTGATCCCTGTGGAGGTAAAGCTTCCCGCCTCGAGGAACACACCGGAGTCTATCCACCAATCTCCACCGTCACCTATCGCGATCTTAATGTGATAGGTTTGTCCGCATTGCACCCAATGTTTCGCCACGAGCGGAACAGTGAACCCGTCATACTGCACGTCCGGTCCGTCAGGAGCTGTTCCGGTCCCCTGCCCGTCACCGTTATCAAAATAATATTGCCCGTTATTATTCAGGTTAAGATTGAACATTGTTACCGGTAATGCTGTATTGGGGATGATGGCGATGTTTTCGGATTGGTTCGAATAGGGGCCGTTAATGCCGGGCCCGCTCAGGAAAAATCCGAAACCGTCATTGATACCACCGGGTGTAGTGCTCACCCACTCCATGTATTCATCCGAACCGAAAACATAACGGAACTTTACGGTATCTGCCATAGGCACGAAATCGAATTCAAGAATGGATGCATCATAACTCAGTGTCGGGCTCATGATCGCATCAAGATCAGGGTCACCATTAAGGTTATTGATCTGCGCTGCTGATGATTCGTTATTCGGTCCTACTGCCGTATCGATCAAGCCGCTGGTGATGATGATGCCGCTATCGAGGTTAAGGTTGGTATTTACCCCATTGAAGAACCCTACCGCAACAGGAGCGCCATTGTAGGTGAAATTGCTCGCGATCACGCCTGAACCCAGCAACACGTTCTGGATAAGATATTGAGCGGTATTGTAAGGCGCATTATTGGTAACGGATATCTGTGAGTATGAATTCCCACTGAAGATCAATAAACTTAAAACCAGCAAGAGCGCGTACATTTTTTTCATCGCAATGATTTTTTATCGGATTAAAGTTACATGTGTCACTTTATGGACATGCTCACCGGCCTCACTCTTCACTTCGAACACGGCCACGTAAACGCCTTCCTCCACGGGGTTTCCGTTATAACGCCCGTCCCAGCCTTTGTTGATGTCGTTGCTGTGATAAATGAGTTCGCCCCAGCGGTCGAAGATCCACATCTCGTAGGTACCGATGCCCACTCCTACTCCGGAATAAGTACTGTTGTGAACATCACCGTTAGGCGTGAACGCATTAGGCGTGTAAAAATAAAAATCGGGGAATATGGTCACCGTTTCCATGATGCTGTCACGACAACCATTGGCATCGGTCACCCATAATGTAACATTGAAAGTGCCGGAAGCGTTCGGGTAAGTATGCGATGGATCAGGGCCAGTCCCCGTATTACCATCACCGAAATCCCATGACCATGTTACCACGTTGGAACTGGACGTATTCGTAAAATCAATGGTGTTGGTTGTTGCATTATTGAAATTGAAACCGGCTGTAGGATGTGTTACGGTCACTGTAACGGTTTGCTGAACGGTATTGCCACAGGTATCAGAGACTGTGACCGTGTAAGTGCTCGTCACCATTGGAGAAACCGTGGCGGTTGATGCATTGCCCAGGTTATTGCTCCAGGTATAAGTATAACCGGGCATTCCCCCGTTCGCTGTTACACTCATCAATGCGGGATCACCGGGGCAAACCTGCGGATGGTTGGGTGTGACCACAGGAGGATCCACGTTCTTGATATAGATCTTTATCGTATCAGCCGTAGTGGAACTGCACGGCCCGCCTTGCTGCAGGATGATATAAACTGTTTCCGTTCCTTCACTGGTGTTGTCCTGGAAAGGATTGATGATAATCCCAACCGAGTCAACACCGATGGGGAAAATAACCTGTGTACCGATATTATTGTAATCGATGCCGGGTTGTGCGGTGCCGGCCACCTGGTACAGGAGGGTATCCTGGGTAAGTGTATCGTTGCCGCGATTAAAATAAACCACGAGTGATCCGCAGCCTTCATAAACCGTTGAGTCGTTTCCATTGATATTGGCACCTGAGCTGGACGTTGCAACGGTGACACCCGCAGACGCAAAGCTTCCGGCTTCGAGAAACACCCCTGAATCGATCCACCAGTCACCGCCATCACCTACCGCGATCTTGATGTGATAAGTGGAACCGCACTGCACCCAATGCTTAGCGGTAAGCGGGTGAGTGAAGCCATCGTATTGCACATCCGGGCCATCGGGAGCAGTGCCCGTTCCGTTACCGTCACCGTTATCAAAATAAAACTGGCCGTTGTTGTTCAAATTAAGATTGAACATCGTTACCGGGAGCGTGGTGCTCGGGATAAGCGCGATGTTGTCGGAGTTATTGGAATACGGGCCGTTGATGCCCGGCCCGCTCAGGAAAAATCCGAAACCATCATTGATGCCACCGGGAAAAGAACTCACCCATTCCATATACTCGTCAGAACCGAAAACATAACGGAACTTGATCGTGTCCGACATCGGCACAAAATCGAATTCGAGGATACAGGCATCGTAACTGAGTGTAGGATTCATGATGGCATCGAGATCAGGATCACCCGGCAGATTACTGATAAGCGCTATAGAAGAATTGTTGTTGGGGCCCACGGCAAGGTGACAATCCCCGCTGGTCATGATCACACCGCTGTCGAGGCCGAGGTTGGTACCTACCCCATTGAAAAACCCAATGGCGATGGGCGCACCGTTAACGGTAAAATTACTCGCGCTCACTCCCTGCCCGAGCAGAACATTCTGAACAAGATAAGCGGCCGTGTTGTAAGGAGCATTATTCGTGACGGAGATCTGCGAAAAACTTTTCCCGCTTATCAAAAGCAGGAACATCAAAAGTGCTTTGAACTTAATGTTGCGAAAAAAATCGATCATGGTTTTTACTCCGTTTCGGTGCGGACAAAATGGGGAAAACAAAGATAACCCATTTGCCCTGTCCCCGGAAAATAATTTTTAACCCTCTAAATCCCTCTTTCTCACCATAGTTAAGACATCTTCAGCCCCCTTCGGGTTGCACGCTTGAAAAGTCGTTATTATTTGATAACCAGCATCTTGAAATAATTCTGCGGGAGGTCGTGTTCCCAGCACCATAATTATTGCAAATTTGCAAGCCTCACCCATTTAATTTAGCACTTGATCATAAAGACCATGAACGATACCAAAACATACATTGAGTCGAACAAAGACCGTTTCATCAACGAGCTTTTCGAACTGTTACGCATTCCTTCGGTGAGTGCCGATCCCAAATACAAAAACGATGTGATGCTTTGCGCACAAAAGGTGAAGCAAAAGCTTTCGGATGCCGGGTTAGATAATGTCGAACTCATTTCCACGGCAGGCCACCCGGTTGTTTACGGTGACAAGGTCATCGATAAGAATTTACCGACCGTTTTGGTTTACGGGCATTATGATGTGCAGCCTCCCGATCCCATTGATCTTTGGGAAACCGGCCCTTTCGACCCGGTGATACGGAACGGGAAAATTTATGCGCGTGGTTCGGCTGATGACAAGGGACAGGTATACATGCATGTGAAAGCGGTGGAGTACATGATAAGCACCGGGCAGCTTCCCTGTAACGTGAAGTTCATGATAGAGGGCGAAGAGGAAGTGGGCTCGGCCAACCTCGGAACATTTTTAACACAGAACAAAGAGAAATTAAAAGCGGACATCATTTTGATCTCCGACACTTCGATCATTGCCAACGAAATACCTTCCATCACCGTTGGCTTACGCGGGCTTACGTACATGGAAGTGGAAGTGACCGGCCCGAACCGGGACCTTCACTCCGGTGTATATGGCGGTGCGGTGGCCAATCCCATCAATGTGCTTTGTAAAATGATCGCTTCTTTGCATGACAAAAAGAAACGCATCACGGTTGCCGGGTTTTACGATGAGGTGGAAAAGCTCAGCAAAAAACAAAGAGCAGAAATGGCGAAGATTCCTTTCAGCCTGAAGAACTTCAAAAATCACCTCGACATAAAAGAAGTGGAAGGCGAAGAAGGTTACACCACGCGCGAACGTACCTCCATACGACCCACGCTTGACGTGAACGGTATTTGGGGCGGCTATACCGGTGAAGGGTCGAAAACGGTGCTGCCGTCAAAAGCATTTGCAAAAATCTCGATGCGGCTGGTTCCGAACCAGAGCAGTGATAAGATCGCGAAACTTTTCACCAAACATTTTCAGAAGATCGCCCCTAAAAGCGTGAAAGTAAAAGTGACCACGCATCACGGAGGAGACCCGGTTGTTACACCAACGGATGTGATCGCGTACCAGGCTGCCAGCAAAGCGATGGAAACAACATTCGGGAAAAAGCCGCTTCCTGCGCGTGAAGGAGGCAGCATTCCTATTGTGGCGCTGTTCGAGCGCGTGCTCGGCCTGAAATCCATATTGATGGGCTTCGGACTCGACACCGATGCCATTCATTCCCCGAACGAA
>DATDFI010000226.1:0-2759 GCA_036522695.1 Bacteroidia bacterium
AGACTCAGATCATCCCTGATGCGCATCCTCCAGCTTTGCAATAAAATGCCTTATCCCGCCATGGATGGTTATGCCCTCGCGGTGATGAACCTCGCCAAAGCATTTTCCACAGCAGGAAATACAGTCGGCTTGCTGTGCATGAATACCACGCGGCATTATGTTGATGAAAAAAGAATCCCTGCAGCGCTGAACGAAAAATTAAAATTACAGGCCGTGAAGGTGGATAACCGGATCAGCGCAGGCGATGCCTTCGTTAAATTACTTCAGAACCGCTCGTATAATGTAAGCCGCTTTATATCGAAGGATTTTGATCTTGCCCTGCAAAAAGCATTGAAAGACCTTGATCCCGGGATCGTTCAACTGGAAGGTTTATATCTTACTCCTTATATCGACACCATTCGTAAATATTCGAAAGCGAAGATCGCATTGCGGGCTCACAACGTGGAACACCTCATCTGGTATCGCAACAGCGAACAGGAAAAGAATTTTGCAAAAAAGGTTTACCTCAAGCTCCTCGCCAGGCAATTGTTGAAATATGAAAAGAACATGCTCGGCCAGGTAGACCTGCTCGTCCCTGTTTCCCCCATCGATGCGGGGGTGTTTAATGACCTGGGAAATAAAAAGCCGGTGCATGTTTGTCCCGTTTCATACGATGATCTGGGCAAAGATGAGCCGATCACCTGCGAGCCGGATTCTGCTTTTTTCATCGGCAGCCTGGATTGGATCCCGAATGCCGAAGGCCTGCAGTGGTTCCTCGCAAATGTGTGGGACAAGGTGCATCGTGAATTCCCCCGATTGAAATTTTACATTGCCGGTCGCAACATCCCTTCCTCCATAAAAAGCGATGAGAAGAAAAATATTTTTGTGATAGGTGAAGTAGAGAATGGCCGCAACTGGATGCAGGGAAAACGCATCATGGTAGTGCCTTTGTTCGCGGGCAGCGGCATGCGTGTGAAGATCGTGGAGGGATTATCGCAGGGGAAAGTCATCATCAGCACCGGCATTGGCGCTGAGGGGATACCTGTGGAGCATAAAAAAGAGGTCCTCATCGCGGATTCTGCTGAAGAATTCATCGAAGCATTTCGCTTTTGCAGGGAGGAAGAGAAAATGCAGGAGATGGAAAAGCAGGCCAAACGTTTTGCCGAACAACATTACAGCGCTACAGCCACCGCGCGCGGACTGCTGGATTTTTACCAAAAGCACACATGAGCACCGCGCTTATCATTTTGCTGAAGATCATTTTTGCCCTGAGCGCGCTGGCCCTGCTGCACACCTACTTTTTTTACCCTTTACTGCTTCGTTTGCTCTCTGCAGGAAGCAAAGCCAATCCAACCGTTTTTTCAAAAGAAGAGCTGCCCCCGGTAAGTATATTGATGGCGGCTTACAACGAAGAACAGGTAATAGCGGAAAAGATCGAAAGCATACTTGCCAGCGATTACCCTCCCGAAAAAATACAGGTGCTCATCGGCTCCGATAATTCCAGCGACCGCACCAACAGCATCGTAAAAGGGTTCGAAACAAAATTCCCCGGGTTAAAACTCATCGAATTCAGCCAACGCACAGGCAAAGTGATGATCGTTAATGGTCTCGTGCAAATGGCGGCACACGACATTCTCATCATCACCGATGCAAACGTGATCTTCGACAGGAATACCATTTACCAACTGGTAAAGCATTTCAAAAACGATTCCATCGCGCTTGTCGACACCAATATGATCAACAGAGGCCTTCACAAGGGCGGCATATCGGTACAGGAAAAAACATATATACAGGCCGAGGTTTTTATAAAAAATGCAGAGGGCAGGATCTGGGGCGCCATGATGGGGCCATTCGGAGGGTGTTATGCCCTCCGTAAAAATCATTTCACCGGGGTGCCTGCCAATTTTCTTGTCGATGATTTTTACATCAACATGCGGGCGCTGGAGAAAGGCGGTAAATGCATGAACGAACCCGGGGCAAAAGTTTACGAAGATGTTTCGAATGAACTGGGAGAAGAATTCAGGAGAAAAGTGCGTATTGCAACCGGGAATTTCCAAAACCTCTCCACGTTCTCTCGCCTGCTCGGCAAATTCAATGCAATATCGTTTTGCTTCTTTTCACACAAGGTACTTCGCTGGATCGGTCCCTTCTTTATGATATCGGCCTTCTTTTCATCACTCGCGCTGGCCTCGTTCCCGAATTTTTATTTCTGGGTTTGCGCGCTCGGACTTTTACTTCCCATCATTACTTTAACAGATATCATCCTGAAATCCGTGAACGCACATATCCCCGGGCTGCGCTTCATCACGCACTTTATATCCATGAATTTCGCCTTATTCATCGGTTTCTTTAAATACCTGGGAGGAGTGCGCAGCAGCATATGGGAACCCACTAAACGGAACCAGGCGAAAAGCTCCTAGTTGTAGTTAATAAGGTAAATCGATGGGAAACTCTGAACTATAAACTCTGAACTATAAACTACAAACTATTTACTTCCCGGTTTCAATTGCTGCATTTTCGCAAAATACTCATTCGATTTTTGCGTGTTGCCAACAGCCTTATAGGCGTAGCAGAGGTTGTGAACGGTATTGAAGTCGTTCGGGTTGGACTGGTAATATTTTTCAAAGTAAGGAATGGCAAGGTCGGGGCGATTGAAATTCTGCCAATACACCAACCCCACGTTTGAACTTATCGTAAGGAAATACGGATCGTAGTCGGCCCCTTCCTTCCAGTATTTAAGCGCCTTTTCAAAATCCTTTTTCTGGTAATATTTTTCAAAG
>DATDFI010000227.1:0-4615 GCA_036522695.1 Bacteroidia bacterium
ATCTTCTGCCACTTAGAAAAACAGGTGCTTTTCTATCTTGATTTTCGTAACTTCACCCTATGCTAAAGGGAGATGTAAGACCCGGCAAAGGAACCATTCTGATCGCGGAGCCATTCATGAAGGACCAGTACTTCAAGCGCAGCGTGGTGCTTATTGCCGAACATAACGAGGAGGGAACTGTGGGATTCATCCTTAACCATGAAATAGATCTTAAATTAAAGGACGTGCTTCCAGAGATTGGCGACAACAATGCATCACTTTTCCTGGGTGGGCCGGTTCAGCGCGACAATCTTTTTTACGTGCACACGATCGGTGATATCATTCCCGACAGCATCCCGGTAACGGATGGCGTGTGGTGGGGCGGAGACTTTGAAGCGGTGAAAGAAATGGTGAGACGCGGAGAAGTGAAAATGGAGCACATCCGTTTTTTCATCGGTTACAGCGGCTGGGTGCCGGGACAGCTGGAGGAAGAAATGGGCAATGATTCGTGGATCGTAACGGCTGCAAAGCAAAAGCACATTTTACTTCCGTTCGATAAGCTTTGGGGAACGGTACTCAAAAGCATGGGGAAGAATTATGCAGAGATCGCCAATTACCCGGAGGATCCTTCGCTGAATTAAAAAAGGGTTCCCCGCGTTTTGGCAGCCTGTCCTTAGCCTGGCGAAAGGCCTTCGCAGTTATATCACCCCCTCCAAAACCTTCCTCAGCATATTAAAAGCGGCATTCGCTGATCGCTCTATGTTCCGGAAGCGGTCATTACCGAATCGAAATTTTTCGGAAACAACTTTATCACCCCAGGCCACTGCTATCCAAACCGTGCCCACGGGTTTTTCTTCTGTACCCCCACCCGGGCCCGCAATTCCCGACACAGCAATGGAATGGTGTGTTCTCAATTTCCTCAAAACTCCAAGTGCCATTTTTTCCACCACTTCCCTGCTCACTGCGCCATGCTTTTCAATAAGCGCCATGGGAACATCCAGCTCACGTACTTTCACTTCATTCGCGTAACTGATCACTGAGCCTTTATACCAGGCAGAGCTTCCGGCACACAAGGTTATCTGGTGCGCTATATAACCACCCGTGCAACTTTCGGCAGTGGATAAAGTTTCACCGCGCGCCTGGAGCATTTTACCGATCAGGGCCGCCATGCTCTCCCTTTCCTTGCCATATTCCTCGAATCCGAAAAAATAAGGCAGTATGATCGGCCTCAGCTCTTCCACTTTTTCATCCACCATTTTATTCAACGCGTCCTTATCATTCCCTTTCACACTCAGTCTCAGGCGCACCATGCCCGGTGAAGGCAGGTACGCGAGTTTAATACCGAGCGGGGCAAGACTGTCCTCCCACTTCTCAATAGTTTCGGCCAGGTGCGATTCGCCAATGCCTTGCGTGAGAATGGTGCGATGAACGATAAACGGCAATTTGAATTTTTGAATGAGCCGGGGCAACACTTCATCCCGCAGCAGGCCCTTCATTTCAAAAGGGACCCCGGGCATGGAAACAAAAATTTTTCCATCCGCATCGAACCACATGCCCGGTGCGGTACCCGCTTTATTTCGTAACGGTATACAATTCTCCGGCACTTCGGCCTGCATACGGTTTATAGCGGTGACCTCGCGGCCAAAGGAATGAAAAAGCGCTTCCACATCTTTATATACATCCGCATTAAAAACCAGTTTGGTCTTGAAAAAATCGCAAAGTGTTTTTTTGGTGATATCATCTTTGGTGGGACCGAGGCCGCCCGTGATCAGAATAATTCCAGCACGCTTCTTCGCCTCTTCGAGTGCTTCCAGGATATGAGCTCGATCATCCGAAACAGAAGTTATCTGCTTCACGCTTATTCCCGCGAGGTTAAGCTGCTGCGCCATCCAGGCCGAGTTGGTATCCACCACCTGCCCTATGAGGAGTTCATCACCTATGGTGATTATTTCTGCTAACATGAAAGTAAAAGTAGGAAATAAGGGTATAAGGTACAGTAGTATAAGGTTTATTGGTTATTGGTCCAGGCGTATCGCTACAAGCCAAAGCCCGGATGCAGACTTCTATACCTCGCTTCCAATTTTCCATCCCTATTTCCATGCTCCCCACTCCTAACTGCCTTTGGCAGAATATTTGTATGTTTGCTTTCCGCATAACAAAACGATACAAAATGAAGAAGAAACTGACCTACCTCCCGGTGTTAGCGCTCACCTGTTTGATCGCCTGCACCACGGCACAGATGAACGAGATCACCAAGGACATTAACACCGTGACCAACCAGAATGGCGGTGGGGGAAACAAACTCACCAACGAACAGGTTATACAGGGTTTGAAAGAAGCCCTTAACGTAGGCACTAACAATTCAACCGGCAACGCTTCCAAGGTTGACGGTTTTTTCAAGAACCCGAAAATATTCATCCCCTTCCCTCCCGATGCTGAAAAGGTTAAAGAGAAACTGGAGCAATTGGGCATGAAGGATAAAGTGGACAAAGTAGTGCTTACGCTAAACCGTGGCGCAGAAGAGGCCGCCAAGGGAGCTGCTCCTATTTTCCTGGATGCGATAAAAGGCATGAGCATTGGCGATGGCTTTGCTATTTTAAAAGGCGGTGACAATGCAGCCACCAATTACCTTAAGCAGCACACTTCGACCGCACTTCACGACAAATTCATGCCGGTGGTAAAAGATGCGCTGAGCAAAGTGCAGCTCACCAATTACTGGAACCCGGTTATAAGCACCTACAACAAAATTCCCGGTGTGCAGCAGCAAAACCCCGACCTGAATGAATATGTTACCCAGCGCGGCATGCAAGGCTTGTTCACGCTCATCTCCGATGAAGAGCTGAAGATCCGCAAAGACCCTGTTGCACGTGTGAGCGACATCCTGAAAAAAGTTTTCGGGTCGCAGTACTAAAAATATTTTTAGCAAAGAAAAAAGTGAACAGGAATGTTCACTTTTTTTTATTCAGGATCAAAGGATTCAGGAGTAAAGAACCCTTTTTGCTTTCGGATCAATAAGGCTTGAACACCGTTGTGTCTTTCCGGATCATGGGAGTGATACTTAGTACGGGGATATCCGAATTCACGATCACCTCTTGTGCCGAAGAACCGAGAAAATAAGGAGTAAAATCCACTTCCTGTTGCGTCATGATCATGATGAGGTCCCCATCCACCTTTTTAGCGTAGTCAATGATATTTTGTGCAAGTGTTTCTTCACCCTTTATGCCTTTAATGATCTCTGCCGAACACTCCACTCCAGCTTTATCGATAAAAGTTTTCACCTGTCCGAGCTGGCGCGTGAGGCGATTCACCACGAACTCATCTGTAGTGAATAGTACAGAAACAACGCGTATGGCCGCACCATTCCCGAGTTGCGCCAGCCAGATGGCACGGTTCACCTTTTCGCGGGTCTCCTTGGTAAGATCGAGTGGCAGGACGATATTTTTGCATCCATCGCGATGATGCTTGCCCTTAGTGGAGATCACGGGAATGCGTGATTCGCGCACCACCTTGAGCGAATTGGATCCCATGAATTTTTTCTTGATGCTATCGTGGCCATTACAGCCCATAATGATGAATTCAGCATTGAGCATTTCGGCCACTTCAACGATCTTATCGTAAGGTGCGCCCTTTGCGATCATGGTGCTAACGGTAAGCCCCTTCTCCATTTTCACCTCATCCGCAAGCTTATCGAGCTGGGCCTGCACTTCCTTCTTCATGTCTTCGTGCTGCTGCTTGGTAAAAAATTTACTGAGCATGCCTCCGTCCTCGATCACATATAACAACACGATCTCCGCTTTGGTCTCGCGCGCGAGGTTATACGACTGGCTCAATGCGATAACGGATTGTTCCGAAAAATCAATGGGTACAAGTATCTTGCTGCCGGTATTGCTCATATAAGAAGGGATTAGACCTCACTAATATATTATTTTTTTAAATAGCTTTGGGAAAATGAATCATTTACCAAGAAAATGATCGCTGAAAGTGAGCTTATCCTGAACCATGACGGCAGTATTTACCACCTGCACCTCGCTCCGGAACAAATTGCGGAAAATGTTATTGTAGTTGGCGACCCGGACCGAGTGCAACAGGTTTCGAAGCTTTTCAGCCGCATCGAATGCAAAGCAAGTAACCGTGAATTCGTAACGCACACAGGAATATTTCAAGGCAAACGCATCACCGTTCTTTCAACCGGCATCGGTACCGACAACATCGACATCGTGATAAACGAACTGGATGCATTGGTGAATATAGATCTTGCGAAACGCGAAGTAAAAGCACAAAAGAAAAAACTCAACATCATTCGGATAGGCACCAGCGGTTCCTTACAGCCCGATGTGCCTGCCGACTCATTCGTAGTTTCCTCGCATGGGCTCGGCTTTGACGGCTTGCTCAATTATTATGGAGATCTCGATTTGATAAATGAGAACGAACTCTCGGAAGCTTTCATCAAACACACAGATTGGAACAAGCGTTTGCCCTACCCTTATATTGTAAAAGGCTCAACGGAATTGTGTAGAAGGATAGGAAAAGGTTTAACCAGCGGCATCACAGCCACTGCTCCCGGCTTTTATGGTCCTCAGGGGCGTGAACTCCGCATACCTGCCGCGGTAAAAAACCTGAATGAATTACTTACTAC
>DATDFI010000228.1:0-6782 GCA_036522695.1 Bacteroidia bacterium
TCGGGACTCAACGCACGGATCTCTTTTGCGAGTGTAAATCCGTCCTTCACCGGCATCATCACATCGAGGAGGCAGAGATCGTATTTGGTTTTTTTGAAAAGGTCGAAACCTTCTTTTCCGTTGGAGGCAAGGCTTACGCCATATCCTTTTACTTCGAGATATTCTTTAAGCAGGCGGCCGAGATTACCATCGTCTTCAGCCAGCAGGATGTTCACTTTTTCTTCACTCATGATCTTTTGTTTTATTGGATCGTTTTATCTGCCGGTGCATTCACCGGCAAGTAAATGGTAAAGGTACTTCCTTTACCGAGTTCGCTTTCCACAGCAACGGTGCCTCCGTGTTTTTCAACGATGGCCTTCACATAACTTAAGCCAAGGCCGAATCCTTTTACGTTATGCACGTTGCCGGTAGGTACGCGGTATAATTTGTCGAATATTTTTTTCTGGTTCTCACGGCTGATGCCGATGCCGTTATCCTTCACAGAGATCGCAATTCCGGTGCTAAGGTCTTTCGTGGAAAGGGTTATAACCGGCTTCTCACCCGAATATTTGAGTGCGTTATCGATGAGGTTATAGATCACGTTGGTCATGTGAATGCGGTCCACCTGCAGGATGAAATGTTCCGCATCCAGGTGAGTAATGATCTCCCCGTCTTTTTTACTAACGGCAAGTTGAATATTGCTGATGGCCTGTTCGATCACGTTGTGTATATCAACGGGTGTGATCTTCAAACGGAATTCACCCTTATCGAGTATGGCGGTCTGCAAAATATTTTCCACCAGGAGGCCGAGGCGTGAGTTCTCGTCCTTGATCATCTTCACGTAATTGCCCATGCGCTCGGGCGTTTTATCAATACTTTTATCGTTGAGTACTTCACAGGCGAGGGAAATGGTGGAGATGGGCGTTTTGAATTCGTGCGTCATGTTATTGATGAAATCGTTCTTCACTTCCGAAAGTTTTTTCTGGCGCAGGATGGTGGCAATGGTATAATAAAATGAAAAGATGATAATGAGGATAAGTGCGGCCGAAAGGGTGAGCATGAGCCACATGGTTTGAATGATGTAATTTTTTTCGTTGGGGAAAAATACGGAGAGGTATTTGGGTTGAATAAAAACATTATCGGGTGTAAGACTTATCCGGTATTTGGATTCATAAAGGTCGCGCGCGGTGGAATTGTTGATCACGGGCAGGTGGGGGTTGATGATACCGAATTCGAATTTGGTATCGATCATCTGGTTGTGCAGTTCCTCTTTCAGCAGGGAGTCGATGCGCGTGGTGTCGATCTTGTCCTTATAATTGTTATACACGTTCACACTTACCAGCTCGTCAAATATATCACTTACCATATCGGAGCGGTTGATGAGCAACTGAAGGGAAGGGTCTTCTCCTTTGCGCAGGTAATTCTCATTATCCACAGTGGGCTGGGGGAGGTCGCTCCTTAAGCTGGAATCGCTGCCGAACGTATGCGTTTTTATTTTTTTCACCACCACACCGGCCGAGTCGGTCACTTCCTCTTCGTAAACATTCATTTTAAAATTACCCCCGCGTCCTGCGGTGTCGAAAGAGAACCCATAGTTACGGATAAGCGAATCCTTATTGAAAAGCCAGGTGATGCCCTGCTTGCGCATGTTCATGCGGTGCGTGATCTTGTCGGCTGCAACGGATTTGTTGTATTTATACACCACGCTGTTCAGGGCATCGGTCACGCTGTGTTCAAAATGCTGCTGGCGAAGTTCTACCGCACTTTTGATCCAGTACAGTTGTATCCCCACCAGGCAAAGCAGCGCTAAGCCGGTGATGATGCTGATGGTACTGATGCTGTGACGGTTCATTTTTTAACGTCTCTTACAAATTTAACTAATCTAAACCGGGCCTTTTTAGCTTAACAAAATTTAACATCCCTTCACAAAGCTTTAACTTCTACCGGTTCCTTGCGAATATACTTTTGTGGCTGTAACTTTTTGATCGCGCAGATCGTCAGAAAAAAACAGCATCGTAAAGTTCATCTGCAGTGAATGAAGCGATGAAACAAAAAAATCCTCTTCCGCCTAAGCTGCGGTGGATAAAACCAAGACCCATGAACAAACTGAAAACATTTACCCTGGCTTCTGTGCTTGTTGCGACCACTGCAGCAGCCTATGCCTTCACGCGCCCCGGTGATGACGGGCATAAAGTGAAGGTAAAGATCATCAAGATCGTTGACGGTGATACCACCATAACTGAAAAAACGGTTGACGAATCCGAATTATCGAACATCGACAAGGATGTGAAGGACGTGAAAGGAAAGAATGTAAAGGTGATGATGTACGTGAACGATGAGAAGAATGAAAAGCAGGGTAAGGACGATAAAATCACCATGAACAAAACCTTTGCGTTCGATTTCGACAGCCTCTCCAAAATATGCAAGATCGAATTGAATATTGACAGTTTGATGAATGCGATCAACCAAGGCTTTGATTTTACCGTGATCACGGATAATGATAAGAATGCAAAGCACGGTGAGAAGAAGGTGATCATTAAAAAGTCGGGGAGCAACAGTTCGAGCTACAGTTATAGTTTCGATACCGATAGCCTGGATGCGGACGTGAAGATCATGAACGATGGTGACGGAGAGAAGAACAGCACCATCATCATTACCTCCCCGGGTGATAAGGATGGAAAAAAGGTGATCGTGCGGTCATCAGTGATCGTGATCGATGATAACAATAAACCGCATGAGAAGAAAAAGATAAGGAAGGAGGAGGAGAGCGACAATGACCTGAGGTTTTACCCTAACCCGAGTGATGGAAAATTCACTATAGAGTATGATATTAAGGATAAGGCTCCTGCCATGATCAGCATAACGGATATGAACGGCAAGATCCTTTTTAAAGATGAGGTGAAGGGCGGAGGTAAATACACGAAGCAGCTCGACCTCGGTAATAATGGCAAAGGCACTTTCATTTTAAACCTTCAGCAAGGTAAAAGGTCTATATCCAAAAAGATCGTCATTCAATAATTTCCTTCCTCTTTCGTGCTAATCTGATGATGGTCTTTAACCCCGCTGGGCAGCGGGGTTTTTCTTATTTTTACTCCTCTCAAATTTGCTACAAATGATAAAGCTGAGGAACTATATAAACGGTGAGTTGCTGGAGCCGGTGGGTGGAAAGTATATCGATAACTACGACCCCTCACGCGGGAAAGTGTATTCGCTCATTCCCGATTCGGATGAGCGCGATGTGGAACTGGCTGTGAAAGCGGCCGAAGCCGCATTTCCTTCGTGGGCAAATACGCCCAAGGAGCAGCGCTCGAAGATCATGATGAGGATCGCGGAACTCATTGACGCGAATTTCGATAAGCTGGCAAAGGCGGAATCGCTGGATCACGGGAAGCCGGTTTGGTTCGCGAAGATGGTGGACATCCCGCGCGCCTCGAGCAACATGCAGTTTTATGCAACGGGTATCCTGCATTTTGCTTCTGAAACACATGCGATGGAAGATGTAGCGCTCAATTATACCTTGCGCCAGCCGGTGGGTGTTGCAGGCTGCATCTCTCCCTGGAATTTCCCGCTGTATCTTTTCACCTGGAAGATCGCACCCGCACTTGCCGCGGGCAATTGCGTGATCGGTAAACCGTCCGAGGTCACACCCATGACCGCTTATCTTTTCAGCGAGCTTTGTATACAGGCGGGTCTGCCCAAAGGCGTCCTGAATATCATCCACGGTTCAGGGAGCAAGGCCGGCAATGCTATTGTATCTCACCCCAGGATCCCGCTCATATCATTTACAGGCGGAACAAAAACGGGAGCGGCCATTGCGGCAACAGCGGCACCCATGTTCAAAAAACTTTCGCTCGAGCTGGGCGGAAAAAACCCGAACATCATTTTTTCGGATTGCAATTTCGAGAATGCGATCAAAACGAGTATCAACTCTTCGTTCTCCAACCAGGGCGAGATATGCCTGTGCGGCTCACGCATTTTTATTGAACGTCCATTGTATGAAAAATTCAAGAAGGAATTCGTGGAGAGAACGAAGGCCATGAAAGTGGGGGACCCATCGGTGGATGCAAATAAGCTGGGTGCGGTGGTCTCGAAAGTTCATTTCGAGAAAATACTCTCTTACATCGAGCTGGCGAAGAAGGAAGGGGGAACGATCCTGTGCGGTGGACATGCCGTTGACCCGGGAGGAGAATTTTCAGGCGGCTGGTATATAGCGCCTACGGTGATCGAAGGCTTGCCTTACGATTGTCGCACCAACCAGGAAGAGATCTTTGGTCCTGTTGTTACGCTTACTCCGTTCGATACGGAAGAAGAAGTACTGAAGTACGCGAACTCCACGCAATATGGTTTGTCCTCTACTTTATGGACAGAGAACCTTACGCGCGCTCATCGCATGGCGGAGAAGATCCACGCGGGTATCGTGTGGATCAATTGCTGGCTGGTGCGCGACCTGCGCACCCCGTTTGGAGGTGTGAAGGGCTCGGGCGTGGGACGCGAAGGAGGGTTTGAAGCACTCAATTTTTTTACGGAGCCTAAGAATGTTTGTATCAAGCTCAGGTAAAATGGTCCCTATGGCATAGGGATCAACCTGGAAGAAGAAACAAAGGGGCAAAAAGATCCTGCATGAGTGATGCCATGCAGTACAGAGGGGAGATGAAACTTAAGCTTCTTTCAGCGGGTCCTTGTAGCCGTTGGTAAAGAACCAGCTGAAATTCTTTTCGAACCACTTTTCGAAATTCGAAAGAAAAGTTCCGATGATCCTGAAGAGCTTCATGCCTTGTTTTTTTATGATAAAAGGAATGCTGTACAATAATAGCCCATCCAATACAAAAACGTCTTTTTCCGGCCTTTATTTTATTAACTTAGTTATCAACGCCAGTACCGTAATAACGCAATGAGATGAAAAAAGTCACAGGATTAACATTTTTTTGCTTCCTGCTCGCCCTAAGCCTTAGGGCACAGAACTGCCAATCGCTGGATACTTTAAAGCCACCGGCAACTTTTGAGAACGTTTACAATCGCCCGCTTTATTCCGATTCGCTGGTAAGCAGTTTCGTGATCTTTGTCAAGAAAGAAGTGAAACCGCATGTGCATGCATATCATACAGAGCAGGTGATCGTACTGGAGGGAGAGGGCGAGATGACGATTGGCGATAAGAAAATGACGATCAAAAAAGGCGATATCCTTTTTATCCCGAAAAACACGGTTCACAGTTTAAAGGTGACTTCCAAAGACCCGGTAAAGGTGATCTCGATCCAGGCGCCTCACTTTGATGGCAAGGACAGAGTGATGATCAACCAGAACGACCCTAAATAATTAAGACCATGGAACCAGTTAAAGGCGGTAAGCCTTCGGATGAAGGCGC
Source organism: Bacteroidia bacterium (assembly GCA_036522695.1). Lineage (GTDB taxonomy): Bacteria > Bacteroidota > Bacteroidia > JADZBD01 > JADZBD01 > DATDFI01. The sequence goes on from DATDFI010000228.1 coordinate 5,342, forward strand.
TATAACACGCAAACAAAACAATGAAACGCTCAATCGCGAAACGAGCAAGGACAACCAGTCTCCCCGCGATTGGTGGAACTCGCTCAACCCGGCCTGGCAAAAGGCATTCATGAATGCACTCCAGCTTACCGACCAGCCTTCGGATGATGATATACAACGCATGTTCGCGCTCGAAGACCTGAGCCTGTACGTGGATTATGAGCTGATGAACCAGATGACCGACCTTGTTCCCCTGCGCAAACTCCATTCGCTAAAATATCTTTATGCGAGCAGCTCGCGCGTGCGTAGCATACAGCCCATCCTTCACCTTACCTCACTTGTTGCGCTCGAATTGAATTCAGCGCCTATTGAAGATATTGAGGCGGTAAAGAATTTCCCGGCTCTTGAAAATCTTTCACTCAGCGGTACGCGGGTGAAAAATATTTCGGTGATCAACAAACTTCCCAACCTGCGTTACCTGAATGTGAGCGGAACAAAGCTGAAAGAGATCCCACTCACGGTTACACTGGAGAATCTCGATACGCTCGACATTGGTTACACGCGCATACGGTCCTTCTCTTTCATGAAATACCTGCCTGCGCTTGCCAACCTGTATGCGGGCCAGTGTGCAGTGAGCGACCTGGGCGACCTGGCCGCTGCAGAGAACCTGCGTAACCTTTACCTGAATAATGCGAGGATCCGGAACATTGAGAGTATAGCCGGGTTACAGAATCTGACATCGCTCGATATTTCCAGCACGCGCGTTGATAACATCGAGCCTTTGCGCGGGTTGACTTCCCTTCAAACGCTCACCATCAGCAGCACACCCATCAGCGATATCAGCGTGTGCGCGGAGATGAGCGCGCTGGAGAATTTGTACATGAACATGAGCTTTGTAGAGGATATTTCACCGGTGAAGAACATGACCAGGCTGGGCGCTATTGATATTGGAGAAACCCTGGTGAGCGACTTACGTCCTTTGGCCGAGTGTACGGAGCTGCGCTACATCACCATGGCGCGTTCGGATGTGCGCTCGCTCGATGGATTACAGAATTTGCAGAACCTGGAAAGTGTTTACCTCGGTGATACCGAAGTGGAGGACCTTTTCCCGCTTAAAAACCTGGCTCAATTGCGTTCGCTCGAGATCCGCAATACCAATGTGAAAACGCTCACTCCCATAGAAACCTGCTCGCAACTCGAATACCTGAATATGAGCAACACCAATGTAGCCGATCTTTCTCCCATCATGAATTTCCCTAACCTCGCCTCGTTGTATTGCGCCAATTGTTTGATCAGCGATAAAATGCTGCAGGAGTTCAGGGACAAGCATTCGAGCTGTACGGTGGATACGAATTATTGATGAGACCTTAGTAAGTAATAAATATTACGAACTTTTGAATTTCACTTGGGCGAGAAAAAGCCAGGCGAAGAACAGCATCACCGGCATAATAAGGTAGCTATA
>DATDFI010000229.1:0-10566 GCA_036522695.1 Bacteroidia bacterium
ATAAACACCACTCAAAAAACAATTTCTTCTTCCAAAGGCCCTGCTTCAATTGCCGGGCCTTTTTTCATTTCGGGCAAAGGCGTGTGCGGGAACATTTTAACAGCCGAGCCCTTGATCAGCATAACGCACAAAGGTTCCTGCTCATTTAAAAATTCCCACTCCTTCCCGATCAGCGAACCGAAATCAATATCCCTGTCGAACAGGGTAACGGGGTACAATTCCCAGCTCTCGTGCTCTACGCGGAACATTTTCGTTTCACCGCTTTTTCCACTACAAAAGCCATAAAAGCGTTCTTCAAAAAAATGCTCCATGCTTCCCGGCCGGGGGTGAAAAGTCCTTTTATCTCCCACCACGCGAATACGGTTCATTTTGCGCCTGGTCCTCAAAACATGCTCTGCCGAGATCTCGTTACTACTTTGAAGGATATTACTTCGCAATGAAACGCAGGAATAATGCTCGTTATAAAATGTGTTTGCTATGGCACAGGTAAAAAATTTTGGAGCAAATTCTTTTATAAAAACAACCCCGCGCTTGTTTCCATATTTAACGTAGAAGCGAAAATTTATCTCGGGGAAATTGACATGAAAGGGGATCTTCCATCCCAGAAATCTTGTTTCGCTGAAATCAAAAGGCACAAGGCTCGCAAATGCTTTTCCGTTCACAAGATCGGGCTCAATATTTTTTGGAAGATACGGCTCCAGCAATTCCGGTGGGACCTCGTAGGTGATGTTGATGAGGTTGGTCCAGGCGGCTGTCACGAAGGGCTTCATCCAGGTGTCTTTAGGTAGTCGATCCATTCGCCACTTTCCGCCAATGCCTTAATGGTTGCATTCCTCTTTACCAGGAATTTTTCCATGTAGTTTTTCAGAAATATTTTTTCAGCAGCGCGTCCCAACAAACCCATTGGCGCTTCAAAAGCAAAGATGTCGGTCATAATGGTTTCCTCGCCTGCACGGTGAAAGATATGCTGGTGATGGATCTTTTTGAAAGCTCCTTTCACCATCTCACTCACAAAATAATTCGGGGAGCTGTAGGCGCTGATGCGCGTGGTGAGCTTTTGTTTAATTCCGAAATGCCTGGCTTCCCATGTCACCGTATCGTTAAGGCCCATAATACCACGCGTAACACCGGCCACCGCGCGCTCCTGTGTCCCTTCCGTACTTTTCGTATGCAGATCAACACTCAGCGAAAGCATAAAACATCTTTCAATAGGCGCCTTGATGCGCGTTGTTAGTTGTATCGTACTCATGGTTCGGCTTCGCCCGCCACAGGCTTTTCCGCGAGCAGGTCATGGATGGCCTGTTCCGCTGTTTCGAACTGGAATTGGAATCCAAGGTCCAATAGTCTTTTCGGCATCACCCATCGGCTTTTCAAAATGAGTTCTGTTTCGGTCGAGATAAGGAGGGCCCCGAACTCCAGCATCCATTTGGGTTGAGGCAAACCCCATGGAATACCGCATGCATTTCTCAGCAGCCGCATGAGTTGCGCGTTGGGCAGCGGATTGGGCGCAACGCAATTAAATGTGCCGCTTACTTCTTCATGTTCGATCAACCATTCTACCAACGAAACGAGATCTTTTTCGTGTATCCAGCTGAACATTTGCCGGCCATTTCCCATCCTCCCTCCCAAACCCAGGCGCACCAGCCTGGTCATCGGCTTCATTACCCCTGCATCCTTTCCCAAAACAATGGCGATGCGCAGGAGGATCTTTCTCGTTAAAGGAGTTGAAATATCATTGAAACATTTTTCCCAGGCCCTGCACACCTCCACCGAAAATCCATTACCGTATTCTCCCGTGTCTTCATCCATCGCACCGTCTTGCGCGTGACGATAAATGGTTGCAGAAGCCGAATTGATCCAAAGTGCGGGAGGATTTTTGCATTGCCTGATAGCTTCACCAATACATTTGGTTGAATTCACGCGTGAATCCAGTATCTCCTTTTTATTTTTCTTATTGTAGCGGCAATTTACCGTGCGACCTGTAAGATTGATCACGGCATCTGCATTTTCAAATTCACTGACCCACGTGCCCAGGTTTTTTCCATCCCAGGCGATGTGCCGCACATTCTTCCTGTCCATTTTGGGTGTACGGGTGAGAATAATGAATTGTGCGTCTTTCCCAGAAAAATAGTTAATGATGGAATCACCAATGAAGCCGCTTCCTCCAGCGAGGATGATCTTTTTGGGTTTTGATTTTTGTGTATTCACGGGATGCGCCTGGCAACAAGAGGCCGGCCGGTTTTTACAGTATATGCCCCACGCTAAGTATCATGAACATGGCAATGAAGAGATGAATGAGATAAGCTGCGATGCCATAGTTCTATTTCAAAACTTTCAGTATTTTTTGAAACTTACTTTCAAAAAATATCACTTCACCAGCTTGATGAAAGAACTGAGGAACCAGTTCTCATCGGCTTTAATGATCATTTCCAGGGTGCGGTCGGTTTTGCTTGCAAAACTTTGTATGCCCTTGATCACTTCCTGGAATTCCTTTACTTCTTCCTTGTTGTGTTTGCCGGGCTTCACCTGTCCTACTTCGCCCAGCACTTTAAAGATGGGTTCCACTTCCCTCTTCCTTCTTTCTTTGGCTACCTGTTTGAATACTTTCCACATGTCCTTTTCGGCCGAGAAATATTCCATTCGCTCTCCCGGCTTGTGCACTTTGCTCACCAGGCCCCAATCGATGAGCGCGCGGATGTTCATGTTGGCATTGCCGCGGGAGATATTGAGTTCTTCCATGATCTCATCGGTGCTAAGCGGTTCCGGGGAGACCATCAATAAGGCGTGGAGCTGGGCCATGGTGCGGTTGATGCCCCAGTTGGAGCCGAGCGTGCCCCAGGCCTGTATGAATTTTTCTTTTGCTTCTTTGAGTTCCACGGCACAAACGTACAACATAATATTGAACTTTCAATACTTTCTGAAAATATATTCTTTGCGAAAAATGCAAAAGAACCCCGACCGCGCCTGGCGAAGGGCTGCAAAACGCTGCTGCCTAAATAAAAATAACGGGTAATTATCTTTCCTTGATCTCGAAATCCAGCCCCAGCATGCGCGCATATTCTTCCCCGCTCTCTTTCATATCATCATCTCCCGATTCATACTGCCAGTTGATCTTGAGTGAAGTAGCATTGGACTTCAGCTCCTCGATCTTCTTTAAAAGATCGTAAACGAATTTTATGGAAGTGGAATTAAGGTAGTCGAACCTGAAGTCGATCCTGATATCTTTTTTGTACGCATCGCCCTTGTCGTTCTTAAGCCAATACAGGAATTGATTGTACTTATCAAACCACTCGATGATGGGGCCGTAGAACTTACGCGCATTCTCAGGACGCGATTCTCCTCCTATCACAAAGGTATCGGTGGTGTGATCCAGCACAACTCCCGGGGTGGTCTCGGTGGCATCGATCTTTATCGGCTGCATAACGGGTCGTTTTTATCAGAGCTAACTTACAAAATTTCTCACAGTTAATTATATGTCATGCCCGGGCACAAAAAGAGGCGCCTCGCAGCAGCAAGGCGCCTCCGCATCTTTAATTTTTCGAGCCTTTATTTTCCGGAAAGGACCTGCACATACCCTTTCTCTTCCATCGGCTTATCATTAAAATCGTTTGCACTTATCACGTAATAATACACGCCATCCGAAACGGGTTTCCCTTTGTCCGTTCCATCCCAGCTTGTCGAAAGCGGGTCCCATTTCGCGACCACTTCACCCCATCGATTGAAGATCACCACCCCTGCACTTTTAATTCCCTTTGAAGTAATGGTGAAAAGATCATTGATACCATCTCCATTGGGTGTAAACACATTGGGAACGGTGAGCACTGCGGTTTCTTCTACGATGATGGTAAGCATCACTGTATCCGCACAGCCCTGGGAATTATTATAAGCGATCAATATCACGGTATACGTTCCGGGGGTGTTATACGTGTGACTTGGCGTTGCAGCATTTGAAATGGGCGAGCCATCACCGAAACTCCAGATGTAATTATTCGCTCCCACACTGCCATTGGCAAACGTCACTGTTAAAGGAGCAATGCCATTTGTAGGGCTCGCTGCCGCTGCCGCACTTACACCCAGCACCTGTCCCACCGAAACACTTTGTGAAGCCGTACAGCCGTTAGCATCGGTGATCACCACGGTGTATGTACCGGCAACGAGGCCTGTTGCAGTGGCTGTGGTTTGACCATTATTCCAGGAATAGGTATAAGGAGCGACCCCGCCATTGGGAATTCCGGCCGTGGCAGTGCCATCGTTATTGCCACAGGTCTGGTCCGTAGCGCTGGCATTTGCCAAAGTAAAGCCGGGGCCTATTGTTACCGTTACGTTATCAGAACTGCTGCACCCGAATGAATTGGTCACATAAACCGTATACGTGGTGGTTGCGGTTGGCGTGGCAATTGGATTCGCGATCGTTGAATTGTTCAACCCCGTTGCCGGTGTCCAGGAATAAGTGCTTCCCCCGCTGGCATTCAATTGCGTGCTGGTATTACTGCAAACGGTCACATCGGGCCCAGCATTGGCTGTCGGCAAAGGATTGATCGTTACCGTTACACTGGCAGTGGCCGTGCAGCCGGCCGCGCTTGTTACAGTTACAGTATAAGTGGTGGTCGCAGTAGGAAATGCCGTAGGATTGGCCGAGGTTGTGTTGTTCAGTCCCGTTGCAGGTGTCCACGAATAGGTGCTTCCACCGCTCGCATTCAACTGCGTGCTCGCACCAAAACAGATCGCCACGTTATTTCCTGCACTCGCATTCGGTAAAGGATCCACTGTCACCGTCATGGTATCCGTATTGGAACAGGTTCCGTTAGAAACGGTGACAATATAAGTGGTTGTTGATGTCGGGTTGGCACTGGGATTCGAAATACTTGCGTTGCTCAGACCGCTTGACGGACTCCAGGTATAACTTGTCCCCCCGCTCGCGTTCAGCTGCGTGCTGTTTCCGTTGCAGATCTGAACATCAGGTCCCGCTGCGGCATTCGGCAAAGGATTAACCGTTACCGTTACGCTGGTGGTGGCCGAACAACCGTTCGCATCGCTCGCTACAACCGTATACGTGGTTGTGGTGCTCGGTGATGCCATGGGATTTGAAACGGTGGTGCTGCTCAATCCTGTTGCAGGCGACCAGGAATAATTTATTCCCGAACTGGTTGCGGTGATCTGCACGCTTTGTCCATCACAAATTGCCGAAGGCTGGTTGGTTGTAACAGTGATCGTATTTACAGTGACCGTTGTTGTTGCGCTTGCGGTGCAACCATTCGGATCGGTAATGAAAACAGTGTACGTTGTTGTTGCGCTTGGCGCTGCGTTAGGCCCCGGGCAATTATTACAGCTCAAGCCGCTTGTTGGGGTCCATGAATAGGAAATTCCATTTGATGTCGCAAATAAATTCACGTTCCCTCCCGGGCAAATGGAAGGAGGTTGATTCACACTTACCGTTGGAGTGGAAACATTCACAGTGACCGAAGCGCTGTTGGTACATCCACTCACATCCGTTACAAAAAGCGTGTAGGTGGTTGATGTGGTTGGCGATGCAGAAGGATTTAAAACGGTGGTGCTGCTCAACCCGGTCGCGGGCGCCCAGCTATACGTATTCGCGCTGCTGCTCGCGTTAAGCGTAGTGCTTCCACCGTTACAGATCGTCACGTTCGATCCGGCCGTTACGGTTGGAGGCGCGCTCACGGTTACCGTTACGCTTGCATTGGAAGAACACCCTGCATTGGTAACTGTAACCGTATATGTTGTAGTTACTGTTGGGCTCGCTGATGGATTGGAAACGGTGGTGCTACTCAAGCCTGTTGAGGGACTCCAGTTGTAAGATGTTCCCCCGCTTGCCGTGAGTGTCACACTTCCACTGTTGCAGATCACCGGTGCGTTCGGAGAAATACTTGCATTAGGCAAAGGTTGTACGTTGATGAAAACAGTAGCCGTACTCGTGCAACCGTATTGGTTAGTGCCGGTAACCGTATATGTAGTGGTGGTGGTTGGCGTGGCGACAGGATTCGCGCAGGTGGTGCAACTCAGCCCGGTTGCAGGCGCCCAGCTGTATGAATTAACTCCCGATGCGGTAATGTTTACGCTGTTACCGCTGCAAATGCCGATCACCGAAGGCATGGCGCTCACCGTTGTTCCAACATTCACAACTACCGTATCGCTGTATGTATTGCATCCGCCAACTTGCGCAACATAAGACGTGGTGGTGGTTGGCGAAACGCTGATGCTGTTACCTGTGCCGATCGGATTCCCGTTCTGCAGCCAGGTAATGATCGGTGCTCCACCGGGCGTATATCTCCATCCCTCATTTACTGCGGTCCACTGTGTACTGTTCCTGCCGGGCACAACAAACGCAACCGTTCCCGATGCATCGTGCAAACCCTGCACACCTGTTCCGCCCGCCCACGAAATACAATTCGGTTTGTTGGCGAGATAATTTTCGATCACGTTAGTGGTTTCATACAACACGATCTGGAATGTGCCGAGTGTGGTAGTACAGGAATACATGGGGCAATTGTTCCACGATACCACCAGCCTGCGGTTGGGAGCGGTGCCCAGGGTTTGGTAATTTATATACGGACCTCCAGCGATGCCGGGGTTCCAATCCTGCCAGGGACCCATCACACAGTTCTTTGGCACAGATGCGGATGTGGATGGAATGGCTGCTGAAGTATAAGTGGTGGGCTGCGGTGTAAAAGCCACCCAGCCGTTGGAACCGATGTAAAATTGCGTATAACACACACCGAAAAATTCAAAACTGAACCCGATGGGCAATACACCCGATTGAGAATCATCGGTGAGGTTAATGAATGTTCCGGTGTTATATGGATCGGGGTTGTACCCGATGGATGAAATGCTGTAACTGGTAGTGGAAAGCGCAGTGGTGGTTGCGTTGAGCGTGGTAGAACCGGGAGGACAAACGAATGTATCGGGTCCGGCATTCACCACCTGCGCATCTGCGCCAAGCGAAAAACAAGCAAATATGACCGCGATTATGGATTTTTCTTTCATGTATTTTTTCGTGTTTTGAAAAAGGAACACAAAGTTAAGACAAGAGAGGGCTCGCGGGGTTGCCCGCGAAATTTTATTTCGGATAATATGGTATCTTTATCGGATTGAAACAAGCGTATGTCGAAAAAGTTCAGGAAGGGAAATACGAAAAAGCCGAAGCGTTATCTTTTTGAGGAGGTCCTGGGTGTTTTAAAATCGCATGCCAACAAGCCCCTTAACTACAAGCAGGTCTCGGCCGAACTTGGCATTCACGACCATTCGCAAAAGCTGCTGGTGAACAGCATTCTCATCGACCTGGCGAAAAAAGACATGGTGGATGAGCCTGAGCGCGGGCGATTCAAAATAAAATTCAAGGAAGAATTCATCATCGGCACGGCCGATGTCACCACTACCGGCTCCGCTTATATTGTCTCGGAAGAATTTGAAGAGGATATTTATGTTTCACCCCGGCACACACTCAACGCACTCAAAGGCGATACGGTAAAAGTGTTACTGCTTCCGCAGCGCGAGGGCCGCAGGCGCGAGGGCGAGGTCGTGGAGATCGTGAAACGCGCACGCACCGAATATGTGGGAACCATACAGCTTTCGAATCGTTATGCATTTCTTGTTCCCGATAACACCCGAACCGGCACCGACATTTATATTCCGCTCGAAAAACTGAATGGCGCGAAGAACGGGCAGAAAGCCATTGCAAAAATTGTGGAATGGCCGCGCAACGCGATGAACCCCATCGGGGAGATCATAGATGTGTTGGGTGATGCAGGCGATAACAGGGTGGAGATGCATGCCATACTCGCAGAATTCGGCTTGCCTTACGTTTTCCCGAAGGATGTAGAGAAATTCGCTGAACTCATTCCCACAACCATCTCTGAGGAAGAAATAAAAAAACGAAGGGATTTCCGGGAAGTGGTCACCTTCACCATTGACCCTGTTGATGCAAAGGATTTTGACGATGCGCTTTCGGTGCGCAAGTTGAAGAATGGCAACTGGGAGATAGGGGTTCACATAGCAGATGTTACGCATTACCTGAAAGAAGGAAGCATCATGGACAAAGAGGCCTTGTCGCGCGCCACTTCTGTTTACCTGGTGGACCGCGTGGTGCCTATGCTCCCTGAAAAATTATCGAATAATATCTGTTCGCTTGTGCCGAATGAAGACCGCTTGTGTTTCTCTTCCGTTTTTGAAATGAACGAGGATGCCGAAGTGCTGAACGAATGGTTCGGCAGGACCGTTATTCACTCGGTGAGGCGCTTCACGTACGAAGAAGCGCAAAAGGTATTGGAGACGAAAGAGGGCGATCATAAAAATGAACTGCTGCTGCTCGACCGGCTTGCAAAAAAATTACGCGCAGAAAGGATGAAGCGCGGAAGCATTGCCTTCGATAAGCTGGAGGTAAAGTTCCACCTCGATGAAACAGGAAACCCGACCGGTGTTTTTTTCAAACAGATGAAGGATTCGAACAAACTTATAGAGGACTTCATGCTGCTGGCGAATAGAAAGGTGGCCGCATTCATCGGTGCTGAAAAGGACAGGTCGAAAGGAAACAACAAACAATCCCGGGATGAACGGGACAGGCAAACGTCAAACAGCAAACCTTTCGTTTACCGCGTGCATGATCGTCCCAACGAAGAAAAGCTGAGCGATTTTGCTTCCTTCGTAGGAAAGTTCGGTTATAAACTTAACCTTAACAATGAGCGAACCATTGCCGACTCGATGAATAAGCTGCTGGAAGATGTAGCTGAAAAGCCGGAAGGCAACGCTATCGAAATGCTCGCCATCCGCTCTATGGCCAAAGCGGTTTATACCACTAAAAATATCGGGCATTATGGCCTGGGCTTTCAATACTACACGCATTTCACTTCCCCCATCAGGCGCTATCCCGATGTAATGGTACATCGCCTGCTGCAGCATTATCTCAACAACGGCAAACCGGTGGATGCCGAAGAACTGGAAGAAAAATGCAAGCACTCTTCGATGATGGAAAAATTAGCGGCCGATGCAGAGCGCGCCTCCATCAAATACAAGCAGGTGCAGTATTTACAGGATAAGATAGGACAGGAGTTCGAGGGCATCGTGTCGGGTGTTACCGAATGGGGAATTTTCGTGGAGATCACGAGCAATCACTGCGAGGGCATGGTACGGCTGAAAGATATGCACGATGACAGTTACTTTTTTGATGAAGAGAATTACTGCATTGTAGGCCGGAGACTGCGCAGAAAATATACCCTTGGCGATGCGGTGCGCATAGAAGTGAAGCGCGCGGACCTTGCAAAAAAACAACTCGATTTCGTCCTGCTCGAAAAACTGGGGCCCGCTAAAGAAAAAAAGAGCGGGAACGAGCAGCGCGGGCCGGCAAAGAACGAAACGCGCAAAGAAAAGAAGCAAAAACAACGGCATAAGCAGGAAAAGAATCAGCCCGAAGAGAAGCCCCGGCAGGAAAAAGAGAACCACAGCAAGCGGAGTTTCAAGGATGAGTGGGGCTTTGAGGTATGATATTTGTGGAAATCTGCCCGTTGTTACATCGTATATGTGATTTTTGATGATAAATCAGGATGATCTACTTTTGCTGCGTTATGAACCATCTTTCCAAAAGATCCTCTGAGAAAAAAGGCCGCAGCTCTACCGGCTCTTCTCACTGTGTGCGTAACACTATTTTCTCTATTACCTCTTATCCTGGATAATTGATCCACCCGGGCACTAAGCCCATCTCTGCCTTCTCCTTTTTATTGTTAACCGCTCGCGCTGCATTACCAGCGTAAGCACAATCGCACATCCAATGCGCGCACCTTTATACAGGAAATTTTACATTTTTTCACAATTGGCCCCTGGCCCAAAAGCCTTACCGGGTACGGTTTTTGAGGATAGGCCCTCACACTCATTCTTTTCACGAAGGGCTGCCCCGTCCACCCTGCGCTTGAAGAACAAGCTCAAAATATCCTTTTTTGTTTCCTGCACCACCTGGTTTGCGGCTTTGTTCCTGCTATACGGCATAACGCCCGCCTCCGCCCAAAGCGATACCACCAAAAAATCGGACATGTCCTTCGACCTTGGCATCACGCGCGGGCGCAACGTGAACTTTTGGCCGTTTTATAAAAAATACCGGGATGCCGACCGCAAAGAAGTGCAGGTGCTTTACCCCCTCTTCTGCTCCAAAAAAAATTACACCCAGCACACCAAAAGTTTCCGCATACTTCCTTTGTTCATCAGCGACAGCAGCGCGAACGGCACGGATAAACGGATCCTATCGTTCTATTATCCCACTATTTTTCACTTTACCAAGCAATATTCACCGGCAGGAAAAACCAAAAGCTTCCATTTTATGGAGCTTGGCCCCGGCATTTCCCTGCTGGGCATCACGCGCGGGCCTAATGGAATGATGCTGGAAAATAATTTCTTCTTTTTTGTTTGGTTCAAGCGCGATACCGTTGAAGACAAGACCGCCCTGGTCGTCTTTCCGTTTTACTGGAGCTTCAAACACAAGGATGTGAGCCGCCAGGTGTTTTTCCCGTTCGTATATCGAAAGAAAAGCAATAATGAGACCCGGACCAATATTGCTTTTCTATT
>DATDFI010000230.1:0-17752 GCA_036522695.1 Bacteroidia bacterium
GTCGCTTCTCGGGAAAGATATCTTCGACTATTACGGCCTTGGTTGCAGAAACGTTTCCAAACTTTTTTTGCCCGCTGGTTACGATCATGGGAAATTTTTCCGGGCCATTTTTGCTTTCGGCAAGGTGATGGAGAATAATAAGTATGCGAATAATTACGAATACAACCGCACCATTTACCTGATGAACGGGGAGAAGATGCTCGACAATAATTTTTTGGTCCTGCGCGAGGATATCTCCATGCACTCGCCAGTAGGTGTTCTTTTTTTCGAATATTATTCTTCCGAAGAAAGGCTGCGTGATCGCCTGCGCATGGATGCAGCCAATATCCAATGCATCGTTTCAAAAATGAATATTCCCGGTGCAATTCCTTTCGGGTCCACCCAGTCGCCCATGCCCTGGGATTATGCCGATGGGGTGGATACGATGAGGTTCCTCCTTTCTTTGTAACAGGGAACCGCAGAACTTTGCAGCTCCATCTTCAAGTTTGATTTCTTCCCTATTTTTTATACTTTAGTGAACCCTCAAACCCCCCATCACCATGAAGCGATTTTACTACGCCTCATTTCTTTTCCTTTTAGCATTCCCATTTTTATCCAACGCGCAAGCGTTCTGGACCGAGACGTTCAATAACGGCTGCACCTCCGGTTGCCTCGCCAGTACCTATACCGGTTCGAATGGAACATGGACCCTGTTCGCCACCGGTGCCAACGATCCGCTGAATGCCAATAAATGGTACATAAGCTGTGCCGAGAATGGTAACGGGGCGGGCAATTGCGGGTCTGGCTGCGGCAACAACGCCACGCTGCACATCGGTGCCGATGACGGTTTTGTTCTCGATCCGGGGGCAGCATATGATGCTGGAGGCTTTTGCGGGATATTTTTTTGTGTGCAAACCGATATGCGAGCAGAGTCGCCCACCATCAATTGCACAGGCAAGACCAACATCACCTTGAAATTCGATTACATGGAGTTCGGTGATAATGGCATTGATGACGGATCGGTTTATTATTTTGATGGCGCCATCTGGAGTTTGCTGGTGAACACACCTAAAACGCTTTGTTGCGGGAACCAGACCTGTAACGGTTCCATCCAGGGCAAATGGGTGAATTATTCCATCTCGCTTCCTGCGAGCGCCAATAATAATCCCAATGTGAAGATCGGCTTTCGCTGGATGAACAACGATGACGGTGTGGGCACCGATCCTTCTTTTGCGATCGATAATGTGCAGCTTTCCGTTCCGGGAGCTGCGCCCAACGCCAATTTCACCGCATCCAATACAAACATCTGTGCAGGCAGCTGCATCACTTTCACTGATCAAAGCACAGGTTCGCCCACCACCTGGACGTGGAGCTTTACAGGTGGAACCCCGTCATCATCCAACGCACAAAATCCCGGCACCATTTGTTACAATACTCCCGGAACGTATGCAGTTTCTCTCACAGTGACTAATTCAAACGGCAGCAGCACACTCACACAAAATACTTTCATTACTGTTAATGCTGCGTTAACTGCTAATGCGGGTTCCAATGCATCCATTTGTAACGGAAGCAGCACTAACCTTAATGCCAGCGGAGGGACAGGATATTCCTGGGCGCCTACAACTGGTTTGAGCAGCACCACCATTTCAAATCCTGTTGCATCACCAACTGCAACCACCACTTATACGGTCACTGTTTCCAACGCATCCGGCTGTACGGCCACCGCTTCGGTAACAGTAACCGTAAATCCATTGCCGAATGCGAACGCGGGAAATAACGTAACGATCTGCACGGGCAATGGCACACAATTAAACGCTACTGGCGGAACTTCTTATTCCTGGGCTCCTGCCGGAAGTTTGAGCAGCGCAACGGTTTCCAATCCCAATGCAACACCCACCACAAATACAACGTATACCGTTTACGTCACCAATTCGAATGGATGTACGGACACTGCGCAGGTGACGGTCACCGTGCAATCATCGCTTACGGCAAATGCGGGGAATCCTGTTTCCATTTGTAACGGCAGCAGCACGCAGTTGAATGCAAGCGGTGGAAGCAATTATTCCTGGTCGCCCGCTACAGGATTAAGCAGTGCTACTATTTCTAACCCCAATGCTTCACCAACCACAACTACTACATACACAGTCACTGTATCGAGCGGAAATTGTTCGAGTACAGCCAGCGTAACGATCACAGTCAATCCTTTGCCAACGGCCACTGCGGGATCGGGTGTTGCCATATGCAACGGAAGTTCGACAACACTTAATGCGAGTGGAGGAACAGGTTTCTCCTGGTCGCCTTCAAGCGGGTTAAGCAGCACCACCATTTCAAATCCCTCTGCAACGCCAACGGGAACTACGACATATGTTGTTACCGTTACAGATGCGAACGGATGTTCGGATACGGCATCGGTGACCGTTACGATCAATCAACCGCCCAATGCTTCGGCCGGAAGTAACGTGACCATTTGCAATGGTTCCAATACTGCACTCGCTGCGAGCGGTGGAACCACTTATTCCTGGGCCCCCTCTTCCAGTTTGAGTTCATCTACGGGAGCGAATGTTACCGCGAATCCGACCACAACCACCACTTACACTGTTTTTGTGACGGATGCGAATGGCTGTACCGATACAGCCCAGGTGATGGTGGTGGTGAATACCTGTGCCGGACCTATTCCTGTGATCAATGCATCATCCACTTCCATTTGTGATGGCGATTGCATTACGTTCACTGATGCGAGTACCAACGGCCCTACTTCCTGGAGCTGGACCTTCCAGGGTGGAAGTCCCGCTGCATCAACACAACAAAATCCCGGAACGGTTTGTTTTACGGGTACAGGAAACCATACGGTCACGCTTTTAGTATCGAATTCGAATGGAAGCAATTCAACCACCAGCACTATTGTTGTGAACCCCGACCCGGTTGCAACAGCAGGAACATCCGCCACCATACAGGTGGGCGACAGTGTGCTGCTCACTTCAGGCGGTGGGGGAACTTATTCCTGGGCGCCTGCGAGCGGTTTGAACTGCACCACCTGTCAGAATCCTACGGCCACTCCAACGGTGACCACTACATATACAGTAACCGTTTCGCAAAACGGTTGCACTTCAACTGCAACGGTTACGATCACGGTTGATACCGATCATAACATTTTTATTCCCGATGCATTCTCTCCCAATGGAGATGGAACCAATGAGATATGGCTCGTGCATGGGAAAGGAATAAAGTTCATTCACATTACGGTGTATGACCGTATCGGTGAAAAAATGTTTGAAACGAACGACATCGCTGCGGGCTGGGATGGGACATATAAGGGTCAACCCATGAATACGGCTGTTTTTGTTTATTATGTGGAAGTAGGTTACTTTGATGATACCACCCAATCATTTAAGGGCGACCTGAGTTTGGTACGTTAAATATGAATATCAAAATCCGAAAGATGAAAAAGATAATTATCTCTGCAGCACTTTTTTCGATCACAACCATGAGCGTTCGGGCGCAGGATTTTCACTACACACATTTTTATCAATCGCCATTTACGCTCAACCCCGCGCTCACAGGCGTATTCACGGGCGATATACGGGTGATCAATAATTACCGTTCGCAATGGTCATCGGTGACGAAATTCCCATACCAGACCGAAACATTTTCGGTGGATGGAGGGTTGTTCAGGGCTAAGATGAAGAACGATGATTATTTCAGCGGGGGATTTTCATTCAATAACGATAAGGCCGGTGCCTCAAAACTCACCACCAACCTGTATAACGGGGCATTTTCGTTCACCAAAAACCTTAGTAAAAGGATCACCAACAGCATTACCGTGGGTTTCATGGCGGGCTACGGAATGCGTAATGTGAATTTTTCAGGTTTGTCGTGGGACAACCAGTACCAGAATGGGGCTTACGACCCTTCCTTGCCTTCGGGAGAACCCTCGAACGGGGGCATCAGCAAAAATTACATGGATTATTCTGCGGGCCTGCTTTGGAATTTTTCGGCCAGCGAAATGGTGAGATTGAAGATCGGTGCGGGCGCTTTGCATCTGAACCGGCCCGATATAGGATTTGAGCATACCGATAAATTGTATTCAAAATATGTGGTGCATGGCCTGGCTGATATCAAACTCGGTAAAACAACCAATGTATCCATGCAACCGGCTTTCGAAGTGGCGCTGCAGGGACCCACTACACTCATTAACATCGGCACCAATTTTAAATATGTATTACAGGATCGTTCCAAGTATACGGGAGTTTACAACGAAGTGGCCATTGCTTTCGGAGGCTGGTATCGCGTGGGCGATGCGGCCATGTTCACGTGCAGGTTCGATTACGGGCAATTCGCTCTCGGTATGAGTTATGATGCCAATCTTTCGGACCTTACTGTGGCCAGCTCGGGCCGCGGAGGCTTTGAATTCCTTTTCATCTACACGGGTATCTTTAAAAATGGTACTACGATCAAGGTGAGCAAATCGAGGATCTGAGCCTTATGTTTTTTTACGGAGATTATTATTACCTCATTGTCGCGCTGCAGGCCTTCTGTGTTTTTCATTGCGTGCGAAGGAATAACCAGAATAAGTGGATCTGGATTATCGTTTGCCTTCCCGGGATCGGAAGTCTCATTTACCTTTTCTCAGAGGTGATCGATAAACGTTCATTCGGAAATGTTCAGAGTAACCTAGGCTCCGTGATCAACCCCGGTGGTCGTATCAAAACCCTCGAAAAAAAACTTAAGTTTTCTGACTCTTTCGATAATCGAGTGGCTCTTGCCGATGCGTACCTGCGATCGGGATCTACGGACCGGGCGATAGAACTTTACGAGAGTTCCCTTACCGGCATTTTCATGGATAATGAATATGTCATCATTCGATTGATCATTGCGTACTTTGAAAAGGAACGATATGTTGATGTGATACGATTGGCAGAGCGTGTTGTCAATTCTTTTGAATTCGCCAAATCACACGCGCATATGCTTTACGCTCTTTCCCTGGAGCGGACAGGAGAAATTGCAAAGGCCGAGAATGAATTCAAGACCATGACAGGTCGATTCTCCAATTATGAGGCGCGCTTCAATTATGCGCTTTTTCTTTCACGCAATGGAAGAAAACAAGCGGCAGGGGAATTACTCAGCGAATTACTTTCCGAATCTGAACATCTCCAGGGCAGGGAGCGGCAAATGAATCGTTCCTGGTTTGTTAAAGCAAAACAGGAGTTGGAGAAAATGTAGATAAAGGGTAGTCGCTGGAAAATGGATGAGTTGGATAAAAGGTTATTCGGTTGGGACGAATAACCTTTGGCTTTTTACGAATACCTTCATCAAGGAGCATACTCATACGCCCCGCAATCCGGGGGGCCATCGAGGATGCGTGGGTGGCCGGCCAGGTCAATATTGAGGAAGGGATACCAAACGGGAACCTGCATATCACCTTTATTGATCGCATTGGATAATGGCCCCAGGCGATAATCATTCGTTCCCACATTCATAAAGGCAGGATCCTGGTTCACCACGCAACTGGTGTAATGCGTGTTGGCGGTATTGCCCGTTGTTTTAATGTCGCAGTAATGGAACTTGTAATTGTATACGGGACCCGTATTGGTGCTCTGGTCCAGCTTTATTTCATCATCAATGCTTCCGTAAATAATGCAGTTGTAAAAATTAGCGCTGTCGAGTGCGCGGGTTTGTAAATTATTGTTCACATCGGTATAATAATTATTGAGGATGAGGGTGGGGAACTGGCGTGTATCGTAATTCCAGTAGTTCGCGAAAGTGCAATGGAAGAAATTGTATTCGCCCCCGATGGTGAGCGCGGCTACATACTGCCCGCAGTTCGCAAAAACGGAATTGTAACCGGTGATCTTTGCATCAATTCCATACACGGCAGCAGCCGACATGTTCTTAATGATCGTATTGTTGATGGTGACCGAGGGGCCGGACGATGGAAAAGAATCACAGCGCAAACCGATGTACCCGTTCTTAATGATGGCCCAGTTCACCGAATTATTTACGCTTTGGCTGGAGAGCCAGATAAAACCCCATTGACCGGGCGCATCTGCATAAGCCGGCTCGAGGCGATCGCCCTGGAAGGTCACTTCATTATGCTGAGCTCCGTTCACGATAAGCGTTCCGGCAGAGTCGGCCGCGAGAATAGCGCCTGCATGCAAATGTATCCTGCAGCCCTGCTGTATAGTGAGCGAACACCCGGAAGGAATAATGGCCAACCCGTAGATCACGTAAGGTTTATCATTTGTCCAAACGGCATTGCAGGGAATAGTGGAATAGGGGATGCCGTTACTCGGAAAAACGGTGGGCACGATAAAATGTGCGTCCTGCCCCCAGGCTTCGAGGTGCACGAACTGCGCGTTGTTATTAGTGATGAACTCAACCGAGTCGCTGATCACGATGGGATTGTTCTGGTTGTTGGGATCCACAGTTACCTCCACGAAAATGAAAAGGCTGTCGTTGGCTTCCACCCGTATATCTGCAAACTCAATTCCGGGAGAGCCATCAACGTTAAGGCGGAAATTAGAAGCGGTGCCGCCCACCAAACGAACAGATGATATTTTGATAGGGCTGTTGTGCCGGTTATAAACTTTGAAGGATTTGGTGACCGATCCCACCTGCGTGAAGACGGTATCAAATAAAATGGACCTGGTGGAAAAATCGAGTTTGGCGGAGGTATCGGTGATGAGCTTATCCTTTTTACAGGCCCAGAAGCCCGTAAAAGCGGCAGAGATCAGCAGTAAAAGGATAGCTTTTTTCATCCCCGGCAAAGATAGATTTTAACGATATAAAGGCAGGTATATTTTAAGATGAGGCCTTGATTTGACCCATATACAAGGTAAAGTCCGGGTTTTACCTTGCATTTAGTATGAAAAACGCCCTATTTTTTGGTCAATTCGTGAGAAATCCTATCTTTGCACTCCTAAAATTAAAAAATGGATCGCTGGCAAAATCCAGCGGGTAAAAAATAAAGAAAATGAAAAAAGGAATTCACCCGGAGAATTACAGGATGGTCGTGTTCAAGGACATTTCGAACGATTATGCATTCCTGACCAAATCGACTGCCGAAACCAAAGACACTATTAAATGGGAGGACGGGAATGAGTACCCGCTCGTTAAGCTGGATATTTCTCACATGAGCCATCCTTTCTATACCGGCAAGATGAAGCTGGTGGATACCGCTGGTCGTGTGGACAAGTTCCGCAACCGTTACAAGAAGAAAGAAGAAAAGAAAGCCGAATAATATTCGGAGCATTCAAGCGAAAGCCTTTCCGTATGGGAGGGCTTTTTTGTTTTCACTGATCCTCCACTCATTTCCCTATCTCACTGATCACCCTCCAGGTAATATCATCAGGCTCTCCATCGGTAAAAAGTATGCCTTTGTTGCGCCTGGAAACCTCCACAAGCGAAGAGTAATTGTTCTGCTTTCCTACTTTAATGCAAAGCTGCCGCGCTTTGTAAGCAATGGGTTCTCGTAAACACAGGCGGTACTCCTCCAATTCATTCTCCGCTTTCCGCTGCAGGTTGCGGATGTCATCTTTGATCTGCTTTACCTTTTTATTCTGCGCTACTTTTTGTGTACCCGTCCACCGCGGCCACGTTTTTAATACGATGTCGAGGCTGTCGGAAAGTATATTCAGCTTGAGCTGGTAATAAGCCAGGGCCGAATCGAGTTTACCCATCGCTATTTTGGTTTCGGGCATGGAGGAGATCACGCTGTCGAGGTCGACCACCGCGGTACGCTGTGCAATGGCAATTAACGGTACAAGAGAAAGAAAAGAAAAAAGAGAGATGAAAATACGCCTCATACCAGGTATGAACGCAAAGCATCCCGGAAAATTTTGTGAGAATTATTCCTGGCCGGTAAGCTGCCTGTTCACTTTCACTTTTTCCCGCTCGTATGTTTAATGATCTCCTTCTGCACAACGTCCGTAATATCCGTAACCGGGAATTTGGAATAAAGCACTGCGGCATCTTTGTTTTTTACTTCTACCAGGGCCGAATAATGATAGGCCTTCGCTACCACTATGCTTAATTTTTTTGCATTCTCGATCAGGGGCGTATAAAGCTTGCTCCTGAAGTCGACCAGGCCGTCATGTGCTTCTTTTTCAAAATTCATCAAAGCATCCTGTGCGTCCTTCAATCTTTTCTCATAATACAATTGCTGCTCTGCGTTGATCGGTCCACCGTGCGGGACAGTGGTTTTGATGAACTGTATACTGTCCTCGAACATCGCGTGCACTCTTTGCAAATAACTTACGGATGAGTCCAGCTTATCTTGTGCTACTTTGGTCTCGGGTAAAGTTTGCACCACTTTTTCAAGGTCGACCATTGCGGTCTTTTGTGCATATGGTGCGGTCGATACCAGGCAAAGAAAAAATATAGCGTAAAGGTTTTTCACGTTAACTGAAACGCTAGAGAAAATGAATAATTGGCAGGAGTAAAAATAAAAATCCCCCGTTTTTGGCGGGGGACTTGCTTTATGCGGTTGCAGGTGCCGGAGTTTTTTCCTCTTCCTGTGTGAAGAGCTTGCGCTCCTGTATCCTCGCTTTTTTACCGGTAAGTTCGCGGAGGTAGAACAGTCTCGACCTGCGTACGTCACCTTTTTTGGTCACTTCAACAGCATCAATATAAGGTGAGTTGATGGGGAATATCCTTTCCACTCCAACACCATTCGAAATTTTACGAACGGTAAAAGTTTTGGTGGTCCCGGTACCCTTGATCTGGATCACCACACCGGTGAATTCCTGGATACGCTCTTTATCGCCTTCTTTGATCTTGTAGGAAACGGTTACAGTATCACCAGCCCTGAATGAAGGGAGCTTGCTCTTATGTGCCAGCTTATCGTTTACGTAGTCTAATAAGTTCATGACCCTGATTTTTAATGGTTTATCCTCTAAAACCCGGCTCTGTAATTCTTCACTTGGTTAAAAAGGGACGCAAATATAGCAGAATTTATATTTCTATGAAAAAATTAGTGAAAAAAGCTGTTGAAGTGCAGGTGGATCAGCATAACCTATAACCAACAACTATTATTTAAGCAGGTCGGGTCTTCTTTCTTTCGTCCTCTTCAACGATTGTTCATGTCTCCATTCCTCGATTTTTTTCGGATGGCCGCTTAACAAAACTTCCGGCACCTTCCACCCGCGAAAGTCCGCAGGTCGCGTATATACCGGTGGTGCAAGCAGATCGTCCTGGAAGGAATCCGAAAGAGCCGAGGTCTCATCCGACATCACGCCCGGGATCAAACGTATCACCGCATCGCACAATACCGCAGCGGCCAGTTCCCCCCCTGATAGAACATAATCGCCAATTGAAATTTCCCTGGTAATGAAATGTTCCCGCACACGCTCGTCAACGCCTTTGTAATGCCCGCAAAGAATGATGAGATTTTGTTTGGTGGATAATGTATTGGCCATAGGCTGGTCCAGCAATTCTCCATCCGGGCTCATATAGATCACTTCATCATATTTGCGTTTGCTTTTCAGGTCCTCGATACAGGCGGCAATTGGCTCAACCAGCATTACCATGCCCGCGCCTCCTCCATACTGGTAATCATCAACCGTACGGTAATTATCACTTGTGTAGTCCCGCAAATTAATGATGTTCACCTCCGCTAAACCCTTGGTGATCCCTCGTTTGATAATAGAATGTGCAAAGGGACTTTCGAGCAGGCCGGGTACTACCGTAAGAATATCGATCCGCATAAATTATTCCTTCACGAATTTGGTGGCGGTGGTGTGACCATTCACACTCAGCATCACAAAATAAATACCCGGTGAAAGGGAGGAACTGTCGAAAGCGAACGGTGTTTGTCCGTCACTTTCTCCACTATAGATCTCTGCAACTATTTTGCCGGTGATATCCGAAAGTTTTAATTCTATTTCACCGGACCTTTCCATTTCGGGATAAATGGTGAGCGCATTTTGAACGGGGTTGGGAAACACGGAAAGATTTACGCGCGCATTTTGTTCGCTGATCCCGTTGCTGATGCCGGTGTACACCAAAATGGTCCCGTTATTTCCAACGGCCCAGCCCTTGCTTGCATTGGTGAAATGAATGCTGTTGAGCGTTTGCGTGGTACCGCTGGATTGCCATGACCAGGTCGCTCCTCCATCCTTTGTTTTACGAATGATCCCGCTCGCACCGCAAACGTACCCGGTGTCCGCATCAACAAAACAAACTCCATAAAGGTTATTGGCTACTCCGCTGGTAAGCGTGGTCCAGCTTTGTCCTGCATCAGTGGTTTTTAAAATGGTACCGTTATTTCCAACAGCGTAACCGACCGTAGAATTCGGGAAATGGATCCCGTTCAAAAGCTGGTTGGTGCCGGAGGTGACCGTTGCCCAGTTCATCCCCGCATTCGTGGTGCGTGTAATAGTTCCATTGGATCCCACCGCGCATCCCGTGTTCGCATCGGCAAACCAAACTGCATTCAAAAGCATGTTGGTGCCCGATGTGCGTACCGTCCAGGTAACGCCTGTGTCGCAGGTGGCTTCAATTTTTCCTCCAAGTCCCACAGCCACCCCGCAACCCGCAGTAAAAAAATGCAGCGACAAAATACTATCGGGCTTACCCGAGATCAGCGTGGTGCCATTGGGATTCCCGAGTTTTACGAACCAGGTTGAATTGGAAGAAAGGGAATACCAGTGCGTATTTTCTTTAGTGTGTATCTCGTAAAAATTCACACCGGTTACAGTGAGATTGCCCGTCCAGGTGTTGCCCCCGTCAGTAGTGCGCAAAATGCGCTCGAAACCACAGGCTGCCACCTGTGCAATATTGAGCGCATAGACCGAATAGAGGTTCCCGGTCCCGTTGGGCGCGGTTTGGGGTGCCCATTGCGCGTTAAGGTTTAAGGACAGGAAGATGAGGACGAAGGGGAGTAAAAATTTTTTCATGGGGGAGATGGATGGGTGTTGAAACAAACTTACGAAAAAGGAGCCGCTTCGCGAAGAGTGATGTGCGAGACTCAATTTTTCTTAGGGCCGCGATGAGACGAGCGATGATGATGTCCGCCTCCTTTGCGATGGTGGCCGCCTTTCCCATGCCCGCGATTGTTCCCGAGCCTCCTGTTCTTTTGTGGATCGTATGCCGGACCGGTGCCCAACTCAGGCGGAAGTGCGGCTTTGGGTACGGGTTTGCCGAGCAGCTCTTCAATTTTAGAAAAACGGAACTGCTCCTTTTCATTCACAAATGTCACTGCCGTTCCTTTGGAGGCAGCCCGGGCCGTGCGGCCGATGCGATGGATGTAATCTTCACCGTCATTGGGCACATCGTAATTGATCACCAGGTCGATGTCCTCGATGTCGATGCCGCGGGAAAGAATATCGGTCGCTACCAGTATCTCTATGCTCCTGTTCTTGAAGCCGAGCAGCACGTTTTCCCTTTCGTTTTGTTCCAGGTCGGAGTGAATGTCTTCTACGGGCAATTTATTCCGTTTGAGTTCGCGTGCGAGCTGCTTGGTGTTTTGTTTAGTTGAACAGAAAACGAGGATGCGCTGGCCTGCGCGGTTGGCGAGCAGCATTTTCACCAGCGGGATCTTTTGACTTTCGTGAACGATATATGCTTCCTGAGTGATGTTCTCGTTGGGTTTGCTGATGGAAATATTTATCTCTTCGGGTTCATGCAGCACTTTGCGCGCCAGTTCCCTGATCTTATGCGGCATGGTGGCCGAGAACAAAAGATTTTGCCTTTGCTTGGGCAAATGCGAGATGATGCGCATGATGTCATCGTAAAAACCGATGTCGAGCATGCGGTCGGCCTCATCGAGCACCAGGTATTTCAAGCCATCAAATTTGAAATAGTTCATGTTAAGATGTGCGATCATGCGGCCAGGCGTGCAGATCACAATGTCGGCACCGGCCGTAAGCGCCTGCTGCTCGCGCGCGAACGATAATCCGTCACCCCCACCGTAAACGGCAATGGAACTTACATCGGTAAAATAGGAGAGTCCTTCCATTAACTGGTCGATCTGTACGGCCAGCTCGCGCGTGGGCACGAGCACCAGGGCCTTTACGCGTTTGTGATCGTTTGAATGCTCCGAAATTATTTTGTGAATAAGCGGCAAAAGGTAGGCAGCGGTTTTGCCTGTTCCGGTTTGTGCCGAAACGATAAGGTCCTTGCCCTGCAAAACAAAAGGAATAGCTTGCTCCTGTACGGGTGTAGGGGTTTTGTAATCAAGGGAAAGGATGCCTTCCATCAACTTTTCATCCAACCCGAATTCAGAAAAATCCACAGTTCAAATTTTAGAAGGGCAAAGATAGCAATTAGCTGGTAGTGGGATGCAGGAAGCAGGATAAAGCTGCTTTTTTGCCGGCTTGTTTTTCGGAGCAAAGGTAAAGGTCAATCCACCATTACGAACCTTCCGTTCAGCAAACGCACCTTCACTCCCTGTATCGTGAATATTTTTCCTTCGCTCAGTTTTCCCATTTCTGTAAGGTCCTCTTCGATCGTGTGCAGGGAGCCGTTGGTGGCGTAAGCGATGTCGAGGTATTTGGTGTTGATCACTTTGTTCACCCCGCAAAGAATCACTCTAACCGGGATGTTCAGCGCTTTGAGTTTTGGAAGCAATTGCATGTCACAGGGGTCTTCCCAGTTGTCAGCGATCAACACGATATTCCTGATATTGCCCGGGTATTTTTTAACCGCATAAAACAGGGCCTCCAGGTCGTTTTCAATATGCTCCCCATGCTCCATGCTGTAAATGATCTTGTCAAACACCTTGTCGGCTTTAAAAGATTCAATGCTCCAGATGCCTGAAGTGTCGAGCGCCTTGCTCTGGTCGTTGCTGTTCTCCTCGTCATCATTGAAAAAAACGAATTGCTTAAAGGTCTTCAGCGATTCGTTGAACTTGGTCCACACCAGCAGTTGAACCGTGTAAGGAGACATGCTCCCGGTCACATCTGCCACGCAGAGCATTTCCTTCCAGGATTTATTCCGCCTGAGCACCTTTATTATGGTAGAGTCTTCCAGCACTTCTTTTTGTGACAGGATATGCTCGAAATATTCTTTCTCAGTGCTGAAGGTCGGAAGAGGGCGGTAGTAGATGCAGAATCCGTGAAAATAGCGGCCCAGGTCGGAACTGCTTTTCACTCCTGTCTGCTTCACCAGTCTCCAGGTGATCGTGTTGTGGTTGAAGGCATTCGGGCAATCGAGGTAGAGTTCGATGATACGTTTACGGTTGAGCTCGGTAAAATCATCTCCCTCAGGGAAATCAGAATATACCAGGTCTACCTGGGTGATGGTCTCCCCGTTGAGCACCCGGGGAACAGCCGTATTCCTGAACCTGAAATCACCCGGATCGATGTAAATATACTGGGATTTAAAACCGTTCGCCTCCGGCTCATATTTTTTAACGATAAGTGTATCGTTAAAATGGATGTGCAGGTTCATGGAGGTTTGGGCATGTGCAGCCAGGGAAAGCAAAAACGCGAAGAAAAAAAACCGGACCGTTTTCATAGCGGGGTGGGATGATCTTTTATGATAATGCTGTTTTGCTGAAAAGATACAGGGTGGATCGTCCTTTATTTATGGCCCGGATAGATCGGCAGGGATCCTTCCCTGTTTTTTGGCCTGCAGAGGTCCATTGGGGCCGTATCTCTCTTTCCTTGCCCCGCAGAAATTTTCCTTCATCACCGCGAAAGCGGTATTACCATGTTCAATTTTTATCCATTCACTGAAATTACCGCTTTCGGGAAATCAGGATAAGAAAGCACCCGGCTATGGTCCCGCTTCGGCTCGCCTCATTATGTCCATACATTAAGAATGTCCTTTCTACATCCCCGGCACCAAAGTGATCTCACACCTAATCCACCTTCACCACTTTAAGCATTTTCACTTGGTTCCCCGCACACATCCTGCACAAATAAGTGCCGGCTGCCAGCGATGAGCCCTCGAGTGAAATATTATGCGGGCCTTCGCTTTCCATGCGCTCGCAAACGTTCATCACCACTTTTCCTTCAAGGTCAAGAAGCTCAACCTTCACCGGCATTGCAGAAGGTAAATCGTAGGAAAGTGTAGTGTTCATATTGAATGGGCTGGGATAAACGCTGAATGAAATTTCATTCAGCGAAAGTGAATGGGCTCCTACCGTGGTTTGGTCTACCTCATAACTGCCCATGTCGGGATTTGTTGCTACAGGTTGCGGGCGTGCTGTATTATCCAGGTCGAAGGAAGGAGAGCCTGAGGTGGTGCCTGCCCCTGCGCAAGGCGATCCCGCATTCAAATGAAAATCGATGGGACCCATGAATACCGGTGCCTGGTTGATGTTGCCGGTGCCCGTATATCCACCGCGCACATCCGAATAAGTAATGATGATGGTGCTGGAGGAAGTGCTCACTTCCGCACCGCTGTTATTATTGTATGAGATGGAATTGGTAAGTGTGATGGAGGAAGAAGTTTCGGCACATAAACCTGTCCCGTTGATGTTCCCATTGTTCTGGCGGTAATTTCCGGCCACGGTCACATGCATTCCCGTGAGCGCAGTGCCATTACCAGTGGTATAGATCCCGCCTCCCGCACACACGAACCCGCCCGGGTTAATGGCGTTATCACCCACCAGCACGTTGGTGAGTGTGGCCGTGGCACCGCCTTCCATGTAAAGCCCGGCACCCCAAAAATAATTCGCATTACCACCAATAGTATTTTCACGGATGGAAACATTAGTGAGATCACCTGTCCCTGCGCTGAGGTTAATGCCTCCTCCAAAATTGTAGCCGCCCGAGCTGGTGCGGTTGAATTTCACCGTGCTGTTGTTCATCGTGAGGTCCCCTTCGCTGTAGATCCCACCACCAAAACAGTAATTGGTGCCGGTGATAAGATTATAAGCCACTACGGAATTGCGTATCCAAAGAGGCACGGAAGTGTCTACATAAATTCCACCACCGAAAGCATATCCCCCGCTGTTACTCGAATTATTGCGGATCATGACCCCATCCAGTACCGAACCGTTCCCTGAAATATAAAGTGCGCCACCAAATGTGTACAAGGTATTATTTCCACCGGGAAGATTATCCGATAAAAGGCACTTCTTCAGTTTAACGCCACCGCTGCTTACCGAAACACCCACTCCATACACAAAAGTGGAGTTGCCCGAACCGTTCGTGATCTTGAATCCTTTTATCACCGTGTTGGTATCGGTAAGGCTTGTACTTATGCTGATCACTGTCCCGGCTGCGTTTCCGTCAATAACGGTGTTGGAAGTATCGCCTGCGCTGTACAGTTTGATGTTGGCTATATTGGGCCAATTGATATTTTCCACGTAAGTGCCGGGCTGCACCATTACCGTATCACCGGTGAGGCAGGCATTGAGCGCGGCCTGAATGGTGGTGTAGGTGCCGGGAACATTGCGAACGTTGGAGAATGTGAGCTGGGAGATAAGGGCAAAGTTCAGGAGGGTGTAAATTTTTTTCATGAGAGGGTTGAGTTAGGTGGAAATTATTTGACGCGCTACAGATGATCTTTCCGGCTAATTTAAAAAAGGGCCCGTATTTCTCAAAAATATTTTGCCATGATAAAACCGCTCACTATCTTTAACAACGTTTAATTGCCTCTGAATATCACTCTTGTTTTAACCTCATAAACTTATGGATACCCTCAAGGAAAAATTCATCGCGAAGGCGAAGCCCATGGCTGCCGAAGTAAAGGCGCTGATCAAGGAACATGGCGACAAAAAATTAGGAGAATACACCGTGGCACAAGTGTACCAGGGCATGAAAAGCATGATAGGCCTGGTGACCGAGACCTCGAAGCTTGATCCTAATGAAGGCATACGTTTTCGCGGCTATTCCATTCCCGAACTGCGCGACAAACTTCCCAAAGCGCCCGGTGGAACGGAGCCGCTTCCCGAAGGGATTTTTTACCTCATGCTTACCGGTGATCTTCCCTCGCAGGAAGAAGTGCTCAACTTAGGCAATAACTGGGCACGCAGGGCCATCGTGCCCAAGCACGTGTTCGATACCATTGATAAACTTCCTTCGTCAACGCATCCCATGACCATGTTCAGCATTGCGGTGATGGCCATGCAAACCGAATCGCTGTTCGCAAAAGCGTATCATGATGGGATCGGCAAAAAGGATTATTGGGATTATGTGTACGAGGATTCCATGAATCTTATCGCGCGCTTGCCCCGTGTGGCGGCTTACATCTATCGCAAAAAATACAAGAACAACGAGCACATCGAGCCCGACCCTAAACTAGACTGGGCGGCCAACCTCGCGCACATGCTCGGCTACGAAGACTTTAACGTGAAGCGTTTGATGCGCATGTATATGACCATTCATGCAGATCACGAAGGCGGTAACGTTTCTGCTCATACCACGCACCTGGTGGGTTCAGCGCTCAGTGATCCTTACCTTGCATTTGCTGCGGGAATGAATGGTCTTGCAGGTCCTTTGCATGGACTCGCTAACCAGGAAGTGATCATGTGGATCATGGAAATGCGCAAGCAATTGGGCGGAGGATTACCCACTGAGCAACAGATAGCAGATTACATTAAAAAAACGTTGGAAGAAGGCCGTGTGGTACCGGGTTACGGACATGCCGTGTTGCGCAAAACGGATCCCCGTTTTGAAGCGCAGCAGGATTTTTATGCGCGTTACATCAAACCGAATGGAGTGGATGATCTTTGCGAGATCGTACAGATGATCTATAAAGTTGCTCCTCCCATTTTGGAAAGCACGGGCAAGATCAAAAACCCCTGGCCAAATGTTGACGCGCATTCAGGAGCGCTGCTTATGCATTTCGGCATTAAGGAGTTTGATTTTTATACGGTGCTGTTCGGGGTTTCACGCGCGCTGGGTGTGTTGGCCTCGCTCATCTGGGACCGTGCGTTGGGTCACCCCATCGAAAGGCCCGGTTCGGTTACTACCGAGGGGATCAAGAAAAAGATCGGGCTGGTCTCTGCTTCGTGAGAAAAAATAAATATTCAGAAAGCGCGGTGGATTTTTTCATCGCGCTTTTTGTTTGCTTTAGAGTGTACCTGCGGCATTTCATGGTTGTCGCCATTCCCGCTCTCGTCATAATTGATGCGCACAGTCATCCTGGAGGAGCTGCGTGGAGTGTGCGTAAGTGCAGCCGAAGCATCTTCCTTTGGGTTAGCCTTGCATTAATTATGCTTCCATCGGGTCTGACTGCCGAAGTGCCCTTCGCGCGCAGGCAGGGCTAAGCTCAACGGTTCGCAGTTCTAATTGCCATCTCAGCAAAAAAGCATTTATCTTCAACCGGAAATATTTTACAAATCATGTTCCCCCAGCAACCCCGCTTCGAAAATTTTCCCGGCAAAAAAATGATCGGGATGCGCACGCGTTTATCACTCGCCAGCAATAAAACAATAGCGCTCTGGCAAAGTTTCATGCCCCGCAGGAAGGAGATTCCGAATGCGACCGGTAACGATGTTTTCTCCGTGCAGCTTTATGATGCTTCCTATTTCAAAATGTTCAACCCTGCTGCGGAATTTGAAAAATGGGCGGCTGTGGAAGTGGAAGAACAAAAAAATATTCCGCAAGGAATGGAAGCGCTCAATATTCCGCCCGGGCTTTATGCCGTTTTTATTTACAGGGGCGGTGCTTCTGAAGCGGCTCCTTTTTTTACCTGGGTGTTCCGTGATTGGCTGCCGGCCTCCGGTTATGTGCTGGATGATCGTCCGCACTTTGAAATACTGGGAGAGAAATACAAAAAAGACAGTGTCGATTCTGAAGAAGAAGTGTGGGTGCCTGTCAAAAGGGCCATCGATCATTAGTCATTAACCCGAAACTGCAAACGCGAACTTGTAATCTGTTGG
>DATDFI010000231.1:0-8758 GCA_036522695.1 Bacteroidia bacterium
AGGATGGATATAAGCTGGTCGAATCGCCTTACGAGGGAATGGAGCACCAAACGGCTATCGCGTACGGGTACGGTTATAAGAATTCATACGGGGAAGATTTCGATTACATTATTTTGCACGAGACGGCCCACGAGTGGTGGGGCAACGGCATAACGGCTGCCGACCTTGCCGATGTATGGATACAGGAGGGAATGGCCACTTATGCCGAAGCGCTTTACGTGGAAAAATATTACGGTCGCGACCGTGCGATACAATACCTCGGCACTTATCGCATCAGCATCATCAACCGCAGACCGATGGTGGGGCCTGCGGGCAGGAGGTGGTTCTGGTACAAGGACGGTGATGTATACGTGAAAGGGGCATGGATGATGCATACGCTGCGCACGGTGATCAATGACGATAAATTGTTTTTCGATATCCTTAAAAGTTTCCGCGAGACTTATAATTGTAAAACGGTGAGCTCCCAGGATTTCATTGACTGGGTGAATAAAAAAACGGGTGCGGATTACACCTGGTTCTTCGACCAGTACCTGCGCAATCGTTTTACCCCGGTGCTGGAATATTACATGACCTATAACCGCTTGTATTACCGCTGGGTGGATGTAAAACCCTCGTTCAGCATGAGCATTTATTTTACGATGAACGGGGAGGACGAGGAACACATCCTATCACCCACCACGGAGGTGATGGAGCTGAAGGCCGGTGATTTTTTTAAGACACTTTCCCTTTCGGAGGACCGGCAGCTTTTCGGGGTGAAGGAGAATTCGAAGCTGGAAAAGATGTATGAAAAATTACATCCCAACGAGCATTCGGAGGACCCGGAGCCGAAGTGAGTTTCCAGTTCCTGGTCTCCAGTCTCTGGTTTCCGGTCTCGGGTTTTCGGTTTCAGTCTCCAGTCTCGGGTCCCTGGTTTTAACTCCCAACTCCTAACTTCTCACTCCCGGCTCCCAACTACATTCTATTTACTACAAACTATTTTTATTACATTTGGTCTTCCAAAAAAAAATTGTCCCACAATGTCAAAAGGATTAAAGATAGGTTTGCTTGTAAGCGGCCTTGCTATCGTTGGTTTAGCAGCATTCATCGTGATGAAACTCATGCCTTCAACGGATCATTTGAAACTGATCCCCAAGGATGCCGGGTTTGTTTTTACAGCTGACCTGAAAGGTTTGGCTGCTAAGGCCGATCCTGAAAAGATCAAGAACCTCAAGTTCATGAAACGGGTGAGCGAACAACTGGAGCGGGGCGGTGAACGCACCAAGGTGTTCAAGAGATTGCAGGACGATCCGACCAGTGCTGGCATTGATGTATTGCAGGATGCTTATGCTTTCGGGCAGGGTGATTTGCAGGGCGATGGCGTTTTCGGTGTGGTGTTCAAAGTGAGCAGCGCTTCCAACCTCGAGGAATTTCTGAAAGGGGTCGACAAGGGATTTACCGTTGAGAAAGGCAATGGATACCAGTTCGTGAAAATTGATCGTCATGCTTACCTCGCCTGGAACAGCAGTGCGGGTATGCTTCTTGGAAGCAACCGGGGCGATGTGAGCAAAAAAGCGGATGAGTTCTTTGCTCAAAAAGAAGATGCTTCGATCCTGGCGAACAAAAGTTTCAAAGAATTCCGCAAGAAGAAATATGACCTTGCGATCTTTGTGAATTACGAAGGCCTTTCGGCCCTGGTGCCCCGCAAAAGAGGAATGGATGATTCCGAAACACCGGCTCCTCCTGTGGATTTTGCCATGCTTAAAGGTTTATACGTGGGAATGACGCTCAGCTTCGATAACGATGATATCACCATCAACAGCCAGTATTATTCGGAGGACAATTCAAAACTGGATGCGTATAATGTTTTCAAGGAAAAAGGATTGAGTCCCGAAGCCTTGCAGATGATCACCAATAAGACCGTGATGGCCATTGCAGCCGCCAATATCGATTTTAAAAAGTGGTACAACGTGGTGGCCAATATGGAACCCGTTAAGCCCAAGATGGATGAGCTTCGCGCAAACCTCGGTATGAGCGATGCTGAATTGCAGGACCTGCTGGGCGGAGAAATTTCATTTGCAGTGGTGGATTATAAAGAAATGCCCAAACCCAAAGCGCAGCTCGAGCTGGAGCAGCATCTCCGTGATATGGAAGAATCTTTCAGCAAGCAATACGGTGGTCCGAATGGCGAGGGCTATACATCTTCCGAAATTGAAATGAACCGTTTCACGCCTGTGTTCACCCTCAATATTGGAGTGAACAACAAGGGTGCACTGGAAAAGCTTTTGCAAAAAACGGGCCTTCCGCAGCAAGATAAAATGTATGTGTCGAGCAGCATGGTGGGCGATTTTTATTTTGTGGAAACTACCCAGGGTATAAGCATTACCAACGATAAGGATATTGCCACCGCACTCGCGCAAGGCGGTAAACTGAACGCAGTTCCGCAGGAGCCCGTGAAATCGCTGGTGAGTGAAAATCCCATCAGTTTTTATTTCGACCTTACGCCTTCGCATTATTCCGATGCCACGCACGATTACCTGAAAAAATCAATGGGTGATTATTCATACGGGAGAATGATCGCGTTCATGAAACCTTTCAAAGATGTTACGGCAAAAGGCAAGGACATGAACTTTACTTTCATGCTCGACATGGAAAAGGGTGACGGCAGCAATTCACTTTACCGCATCATCAGCGATATTGACGAAACGTTCGTGCAGTAAATGCGCATCAGCCTCAGCCAGGTCGTTCCCCTGGTG
Organism: Bacteroidia bacterium; assembly: GCA_036522695.1. Classification (GTDB taxonomy): domain Bacteria; phylum Bacteroidota; class Bacteroidia; order JADZBD01; family JADZBD01; genus DATDFI01. The sequence continues at coordinate 2,733 of DATDFI010000231.1, forward strand.
CAGCCGGAGCTGGCAGGAAAGGCGAACTGCGCATGGGGAAGCGAAACGCAGCTCGACAGCGGTAGTTTCTACCTTGTGAAAGCGCCTTCAGGAACGGGTAAATCCACGCTTATCTCGTATCTCTACGGCACGCGGAATGATTTCCGCGGCCGTATTTCCATTGACGGAAACGATTATAAGACCATCTCACTCAAACAATGGAGCGTGCTTCGCCAGCAAAAGCTTTCTGTGGTGTTCCAGGATATGCGTTTGTTTCCGCAACTCACTGCGCTGGAAAATATCCAATTAAAAAATCAACTCACATCGAATAAGTCGGTAGAGGAAATAAAAAGCTTCCCTGCGCAACTGGGAATTGAAAACAAGCTCGGCAGCCTCTGCGCGCATTTATCGCTGGGGCAGCAGCAGCGTGTGGCTATTTTGCGCGCTTTGTGCCAGCCTTTTGCTTTTTTACTGCTCGATGAGCCCTTCAGTCACCTCGATGATGCGAACATCCGCATGGCCTGTGAGCTGCTGAAGAAAGAATGCGAAAAGCAAAATGCCGGCCTGCTCCTTACCAGCCTCGACAGCAATTATTATTTCGATCATCACCACACCATCAGCGTATGATCACGAGGCTCATCCTGCGCAATCAAAGTGTTTTCCAGCTCGGCATTGCGGTGTTTGGCGCGGTGTTCGGTATGTTGTTGCTGCTCGGCTCCCTGCAATTGTATTTCGATTTTCGCGACCTGCTCACGAACAAGACCGACCTCATCAACCCGCAATTCATCGTGATCAACAAAAGTGTTTCCATGCTCAATACGTTATCGCTGGGCAATACCACTTTTTCGCAGGACGAGATAGAGGAGTTGAAAAAGCTCAATGGCATTAGCAAGGTGGGGGTGTTCACGCCCAGTCTTTTTCCGGCTAAAGCTTATATCGAAGAAGGAGCGCATAAAAATGTTCCGGGTTTGTACACTGATCTTTTTTTTGAATCGGTACCCGATGAGTTCCTTGATGTGAAAACTGCGCAGTGGAAATGGCGCGAAGGCGATACAAATATCCCGGTGATCGTGCCGGCCGATTATCTTAATCTCTACAATTTCGGTTTTGCACCGGGCCGCGGCATGCCCCAGATCTCGAAAAGCACCATTCAGCTGATCAGTTTTAACCTGTTGCTTCAAACTCCGAAAGGAGAGAAAAAATTCACGGGCAGTATTGCCGGTTTTTCCGATCGCATCAATTCTATTCTCGTTCCCCAGTCTTTCATCGATTACGCCAACCGCGAATTCGGGAATGGCGCGGTGAAAGATCCTTCGCGCGTGATCATCGTGAGCAACGATCCCTCCTCCCCGGAGCTCGCGCAATTCCTGCAGGCGAAAGGATACGAGACCAACTCCGACAGTATTCGCAACAGCAGGCTTAACAGTGTGCTGCGCATCATCATGAATATCATGGTGGGGATCGGGAGCGTGATCATTTTAATGGCCGTGCTCAGCTTTATCCAGTATTCGCAATTGCTCATTAACCGTTCACGCTACGAGATCCGTACCCTCATACAGCTCGGCACGCATTATGCACATATCTGCATGCGTTACGTGATCTTTTACGCCATTATTTTTTCTGCGGCATTGTGCATGGCCTTGGCCTTGCTTTGGTATTTCAAATCAAAATTCAATACGTTCATGACCGAAAAAGGATTCGAGGTGAACCCGGGTATTTACAGTATGGTGCTGCTGGCCGGGCTGACTTTGCTTTCGGTCTTTTTCCTCTTTACCATCATTTCCATTTATTCTTCGGTGCGCAAACTGGCGAAGCCGCAGTAATGCATCCTGCATTAATTAAATCCCGGCCAGGGCTATCCCGATAGCTATAAGGACCAGCGGTTTGTGAAGCAAAGCTCCGGTACTGTTCGATAAACCTTTATCCATTCATCAATCCTTCATCCTTCAGAGTGAAAAATGCCCGTTTTTGGCACCATTTTTGGTAGCCTTTAACAGTTTTTAATTTGCATTTTTACAGGCTTTAGGCTTATTTTGCATCAAACAAACAATACAATGAAACGCACTTTACTTTCGATCGGTATCATTTGCACGGCTTTCGTGGCTGCGTTGGCCCAGGAACAACCTCCCACCACCACGCCCCCCGTGCCCAATCCCAACGCACCGGAGATCAAGTTCGAGACCGAGGTCCACGATTTTGGCACCCTGCAAAAAGGAGCGCCCTGTGAAACCGAATTCAAGTTCACGAATACCGGGAAGGAACCCCTGGTGATAAGCAATGCCCAGGCTTCCTGCGGCTGTACCATCCCTTCTTATCCCAAAGAGCCCATTATGCCCGGTAAAACAGGTGTGATCAAAGTGAAATACGACAGTAACCGCGTGGGTGCTTTCACCAAGGAAGTGACCGTAACTTCCAATGCCAAGAACCCCAGCGCCAAGATCACCATCAAAGGAAAAATTGATGCTCCGCCCAAGGAAGAACAGTTCCCGGGGAACAACGGCATGAACGGGGCTCCCATCCAGAAATAAACCCAACCAACCATAAACGTTAACCTAAACAAAAGAAAAATGAAAAAAGTAATGTTCACCATCGCGCTGACTGTATTCGCAGTGATAGGAAGCAAGGCACAGAACGCGCCTACCAATACACAGGACAATCCCAATGCGCCTGAAATGACCTTCGAGAGCGAAGTGATCGACTATGGTACTGTTGACTATAACTCTGACGGGACCCGTGAATTCAAATTCAAGAATACAGGAAAAGAGCCTCTGATCATCCAGAGCGCTACCGGTTCATGCGGCTGCACCGTTCCCACTCCTCCCAAAGATCCGGTTAAGCCGGGCGAGACCGCGGTGATCAAAGTGCACTACGATACCAAGCGCGTAGGTAACTTTGAAAAAACCGTAACCGTTGTTTCCAATTCTAAAACTCCTTCAAAAGTTTTGAAGATCAAAGGCGTGGTGAAGCCGGATGCTACTACCAATACAAACGGAACTACCAACCCGCAGGGTCATTAATAATGAAACGATTTTTTACAGCCACCGTCCTCATCCTGGGTACGGTGGCTTTTTCATTCGCACAGAAGGATACAGGCGCTGTTCTGAAGTTTGACGACAGCAAGCAAAATTTTGGGTTTGTGCGCGATGGAGAAGTGGTGCAGATGCCTTACAAATTCACGAACACCGGCACCAAACCTGTCATCATCAAAGAAGTGAAAGTGAGCTGCGGCTGTACCGTGGTCGATTTTCCCAAAACCCCTATCCTTCCCGGGCAAAAAGGCGTAATCAAAATAAGTTTTGATACACACGGCAAATACGATCGACAGGATCGTACCGTGGATGTGATCTCCAATGCCAATGGTTCCCCCCAGCAGTTGCGCTTTAAAGGCGTTGTGCTGAAGCCGAAGTAGACCCTCCCGCTCCCGGCCACTCGATTCGCCACGCTGCAGTGGTGGCTCGGCCTCTCTTAAAGGGAGGTGTATATTGTCTCCGATCAACGCTCCATAACCCAAATTATTCGGCTAAGACTCCTTCGGCAAGCCCGGGATGATATTTCTCCCAGCGGACAGGCGCGGGCCTAGGAGATATCATCGCGGAAAAAATCCTTCGTCCATAGAGGAAAAATCACGAAATTTGTGCTTCATTAAAATTTCATGTGAGCGCGGAAGCGCAAAAAGAAAAGAAGATGCCGAAGATCTCGAACAAAGCCAACCGCATGCCTGCTTCGCCCATTCGCAAGCTGGTCCCTTATTCTGAAAAAGCAAAAAAAGAAGGCCGCAAGGTGTACCACCTTAATATCGGTCAGCCGGATATTGAGACACCCGAGACCATGCTGAATGCGATCAAAAATTTTGCGCCCAAAGTGGTGGAGTACAGCCACAGTGCAGGTATCGAGAGCTACCGAAAAAAGCTGGCGGGCTATTATAAGTCATACAACATTAACGTGGACTGGACCGACATCATGATCACCACTGGAGGATCGGAGGCGATAGAGATCGCGATGATGACCTGCCTGAACGAAGGCGATGAAGTGATCATTCCCGAACCTTTTTATGCGAATTATAATGGCTTCAGCACGCAGGCGAATGTGACGGTGAAACCTATTCGTTCTTATATCGAAACAGGTTTTGCTTTGCCTCCCATCAGTGAATTCGAAAAGCTGATCACGCCTAAAACAAAGGCGATCATGATCTGCAATCCAGGTAACCCCACCGGGTATTTGTATTCACGCGAGGAGCTGGAATCGCTGAAGAAGCTGGTGCTGAAATACGACCTCTTCCTTTTTTCGGACGAGGTGTACCGTGAATTTTGCTATGATAACAAGGAGTATGTTTCGGTAATGCATTTGGGCGGGATAGAGAACAACGTGGTGTTGCTCGATTCCATTTCGAAACGTTACAGCGCCTGTGGTGCGCGCATTGGCGCCTTGATCAGCCGCAACAAAGAAGTGATGGATGCGGCATTGAAATTCGCGCAGGCGCGCTTGAGCCCGCCCACGTTCGGGCAGGTGGCGGCCGAAGCTGCGATTGATACGCCTCAATCGTATTTTGATAAGGTGAAAGCGGAGTATGTGGCGCGCAGGAATTTTGTGATCGAAGCGCTCAATAAGACGGAAGGTGTTTTTTGTCCCAATCCAAGCGGTGCATTTTACTGTATTGCCAGGCTTCCCATCGATGACGCGGATAAATTCTGCCAGTGGCTGCTGGAATCCTTCGATCATAAGGGCCAAACCGTGATGATGGCGCCTGCCACCGGTTTTTATTCCACTCCCGGTGCCGGGATGGATGAGGTGCGCATCGCTTACGTGCTTAACCTTGCCGATCTTAAAAATGCAATGGAATGCCTGGATGAAGCTTTGAAGGTTTACCCGGGCCGCACGGTAACCAAGGAAAGGCTCGCGGTGAAAAACTGAATTTATTGAGAGCGATCACGCACATATCCTGTTCGCTCTTTTTTTCTTTCCTGTTTTGCTTCTGCAATCCTTCCGTTATCCATACTTCCCGTAAGAAGATCCAGCGCCAGGCACTGGATCATTACGATTCCATCAGCAAAAAGCTCGCTTTATTTTTCGATACCCTTCCCGGGCCGAAGGACGGAGAGTGGCGTTATCAATTCAAAGAACCTTATCAATCCTACCGGGATTACGTAAGCGGGAAACCGGTGCGGGCCGATGCGGAGCGTAACATCATTTATATTCAGCCGCTCGGGGAGCTGGATTCCATTCATAACGGGATCATTTCAGCAACAGCGGGGTACCTGCATGCTTTTTACGGCTTGAATGTTACCATACTTGGCGCAAAACCATTCCGTAATATACCACCCAAAGCGAAGCGGGTTAACAACGGGCAAATGCAGGTGCTTTCCACCTACGTCATGTTCGATGTTCTGAAACCGGAATTGCCGGATGACGCGGCTGCCCTTATAGCCTTCACCAATGTGGACCTTTACCCGGATGAAGGATGGAATTTTGTGTTCGGCCAGGCCTCGTATGATAAGCGCATAGGTGTGTGGTCGCTCGCACGCTTCGGTGATCCTTCTGCAGGCAAAGCGGCATACAAACTATGCCTGGAACGTACCTTTAAAACCGCCTCGCACGAAATGGCGCACATGTTCTCCATTGATCATTGCGTAAAATATTTGTGTAATATGAACGGGAGCCTGAGTCTCGAAGAAAGTGATTCGCAGCCATTGTGGTTCTGCCCGGAGTGCATGTGTAAGATCTGCTGGAACCTCGGAGTGAACGAGAAAAGCTATGTGGAACGATTGCGTTCGTATTGGAATAAAATGAATGAGCCGGAGGTGGAAAAATATTATGAAAGCGTGGGGGAGAAGTTGAAATAGGAGCGTGAAGATGGATGTGCGGCAACCAACAACCGGCAACGAATAACTTTCTCACCCTTATTCAAAATCTTTATAGAGCAAATATTTTTTCCGTATCTCTTTGAACTTTTTGATACCCGGTTCCCAGGACTTTCGGATCTCCTCTTCCGGGGCGCCATTGATGATCTGCTGCTTCAATGTTTCGGTGCCGGCAAGTGAAGTGAAGTA
>DATDFI010000232.1:0-4885 GCA_036522695.1 Bacteroidia bacterium
TATCAGCATCATGCGCGGCTGCGATAACATGTGCTCCTTTTGCGTGGTGCCCTTCACGCGCGGGCGGGAACGCAGTCGTGATCCGGAAAGTATTGTGAACGAAGCCAGGTCACTTTTTGAGAGCGGTTACCGGGAAGTAACCTTGCTTGGACAGAACGTTGATTCGTATTTGTATCTGAACGGTGGATTGAAAAAAGATATTCCGGAGGGAGAAAAAAAGAACGCGGTGAATTTTGCGCAGTTGCTGGAAAGAGTTGCGGATGTTCACCCTGGTCTTCGTATACGTTTTTCCACTTCCAACCCGCAGGACATGAGCGATGAGGTTTTGGAGGTGATGGCGAAGCATGAGAACATCTGCAAATACATTCACCTGCCTGTGCAGAGCGGGAGCACGAGCATGCTGGGGCGCATGAGCCGCGGCTACACGCGCGAGTGGTATTTGGACCGTATTGCTGCGATACGCAAATACATGCCGGATTGTGGAATTTCAACGGACATCATTACCGGGTTTTGCGGGGAAACGGAGGAGGAGCACCGTGATACCATCACGCTGATGCAGCAGGTCAGGTATGAATTCGCATTCATGTTCGCGTACAGCGAGCGCCCGAATACCTTCGCAGAAAAAAAATACAGTGACGATATCCCCGAAGAGCTGAAGAAAAAACGCTTGCAGGAAGTGATTGACCTGCAGATGAAACATTCGAAGGAAAAAGTGAGCGCGGGCGTGGGCAAAGTGCACCGTGTGCTGGCGGAGGGCGTGGCGAAGAAGCCGGAAAATTATTTGTTCGGAAGGAATACGCAAAATACCGTGGTGGTTTTCCCCGAAGGAGATCACAAAAAAGGGGAATATGTTAACGTACTGGCCGAAAGTTGCACGGCCACTACGCTGATCGGGAAGGTCGTTTGATTTGAAGAATTAGTAACATTCGTAAGAGGATTTGTTATTCATATTATGACCATACAGGAAATAAAACAACGCTTCGGCATCATCGGTAACTCACCGCAGCTCGACCGCGCGATAGATATAGCACGGCAGGTAGCGCCCACCGACCTGAGCGTATTGATAACGGGAGAGAGCGGCACAGGAAAAGAGGTTTTCCCCCAGGTCATTCACCAGTTCGGCTCGCGTAAACACGGGCCGTACATTGCTGTGAACTGCGGTGCGATACCCGAAGGAACCATCGATTCGGAATTATTCGGGCACGAGAAAGGATCGTTCACGGGTGCGCACGAAGCGCGCAAAGGATATTTTGAAGTGGCCAATACGGGGACTATTTTTTTGGATGAAGTGGCCGAGATGCCCCATGCCACGCAGGCACGTTTGCTGCGCGTGCTCGAAAGCGGTGAATTCATCCGTGTGGGGTCATCCAAGGTAATGAAGACGGATGTACGCGTGGTGGCAGCAACGAATGTGAATTTATTATCGGCAATTGAGAAAGGAAAATTCAGGGAGGACCTGTATTATCGCCTGAATACGGTCCCCATCAGCGTTCCGCCTTTGCGCGAGCGGAGGCAGGACATCCATTTGCTCTTCAGGAAATTTGCTGCCGATTTTGCTGCCAAGTACCGCATGCCGGTGATCAGGCTGGATAATATGGCCGAGCAGATGCTCACCAATTATTACTGGCAGGGAAATGTGCGCCAGCTGAAAAATATTACGGAGCAGATCTCCGTTATTGAACAGAACCGCGACATCACGGCCGATACCTTGATGAAATATTTGCCACAGCACCAAACCAGTGTGCCGGCTATTGTAAAGCAGGAAGCAGTGACCGGTGATCTTTCATCGGAGCGGGAATTGCTGTATAAAGTTTTGTTCGAGATGAAACGCGACCTCACCGACCTGAAAAAAGTGGTGGTGGACCTGATCGAGAACGATACTGGGTTGAAACAGGATTTTAAACCGGAGAACGAGCAGATCATCAAAAATCTTTTCCATGAGATCGGTGAACCTGAAACAACGATAAAATTGGGTTATGGTGAGCCCGTGGAGGAAGAGGTTCAGCCGCACGAGGTGGTGGAAGAAAAACCACTCTCGCTGATGGAAGTGGAAAAAGAAATGATACAGAAAGCATTGACAAAATATAAAGGCAAGCGCAAAAGCGCTGCCAAGGAATTGGGAATATCGGAACGTACCTTGTACCGGAAGATAAATGAGTACGGGATACAGGAGTAGTCAGGAGTTGGCAGGTGTGCCGGTAAATAATTTCGGGGCAGGAGCGCAGAGACGCGATTTATCGCGTGTCCACGGAAAAAAATTTAAGCAGGATGCGCGTGAGGGATTGCAGCGAAAAGCCCGCACCGCAGCCTGCCTGCCGAAGCGTTGGCCGGTTTGCGCAGGCAGGCAGGGAACGAGGAGCGGACTTGCAGCGTAAAGCCCGGTGACGCTGTCGCGCTGAGCCTGACGAAGTGTAAGCGGCACACGCCCTAAATAAAATTGAATAATGCTCAATAGTAACAGCAATCGTACATCCTACATCGTAAATCGCAGACCAGTTACGATGGCATTGGCGTTGCTCTTCACTATACTCCTTCCCTCCTGCCATATCAGTTACGGCTTTAGCACCGGCAAACCCCAGGATGGAGCCAAAACCGTTTCCGTTCAATTTTTCCAGGTGAATGCCACGCTGGCCAAACCCACGGCCGGGCAAACTTTTACAGAAGCGTTAAAGGATGTTATGCAATCGCAGGGCAAAATGGAGCTGGTGACAAAGGGAGGTGACTATGACTTTTCGGGGGCTATAGTCGGTTATGCAGTTACACCCGTTTCGTTGCAGGCAGGCGACCAGGCCGCGGCCAATCGCTTAACCATGACAGTGAGTGTTAAATTCACCAACCTGAAAGATGAAAAGAAGAATTTTGAAAGTAATTTTTCACGCTTCTCCGATTTTAAAAGCAACCAGAGCTTATCATCGGTGGAAGACGAATTGATAAACGACATCACCAAACAGTTGGTACAGGACATTTACAACAAAGCGCTCGGCAGCTGGTGAATAAGGAACTTTTCATATCGTGGATGGAAGAACCGCACCTGCTGGATGCGCAAAGCCTGCCTGCCCTCGAAGCGCTTGGAAAAGAATTCCCCTATTGCCAGAGCGTCCAGCTTTTGTTCACCAAAAACCTCGACAACCTCAATGATGTAAGGTTCAATAATCAATTAAAAATTGCAGCAGCTTATGCGGGCGACAGGCGCATGTTGTACGAACTTATTCGCAAAACAGCTCCCCCGGCAAAAACGGAGGACAGGGAAGTAAAAAAGCAGGACGGGCTGGAGAAAAAAGAAACTGTACAGCCGAAAGAGGACAAAAAAGTTGAGCCGGTAACCGAGAAAACTCCCGAAATAAAAAAAGAAGAGAAGAAGACCGAACTCCCGGCAACGGAAAACAAAAAGAAAGAGCGCTCGCCCGAAGAAATTTTACGCGAGGCCCTGGCCGAAATAGAAGCAAGAAAGAAAAAAGAGAATGCAGTTACTGAAAAAACGGAGGAGGTAAGATCTCCCATCGTTGAAATCAAAGAGGATAAGAAGGAAGAGCCGAAAACGGAGGAAAAAACCATTGAAAAGGAACAGGAAGTCCGGGAACCTCTTGTAAAAGACGAAAGCGGGGAGCTGCTGACCGAAAGCCCTCTCCTGAAGACCATCGAGGAGATCGTCCCGGTAACGGATGAGAAAAAAGAAGAAAAAAGCCCGGCACCGGTTGAAACCAATGAGGTAAAGACCGAACAAAAAACAGATGTGCCTCCTGTTTTTGAAGAAGTGGAAAAACTGAAAAAGGAACTGGGCAAGCTGGATGAGCAGTACACCACGCAGGCCATTGAAGCATCGGTGGAGCTGGATATTTTCAAAGCGGAAGAGGAACTGAAAAAGCAGATCGAATCGGAGCTGAAGAAAAGCATTGCCGAGGACGAAAAGAAAAAGGCCGAAGCGGAGGAAAAAAAGGGATCGCTCGATGTAAACAGGAAGTATTCGTTCAGCGACTGGCTGAAGTTGCGCAAAGCCGGGGAAGATCAGGGAGAGAAAACACGGGAAGGCCAGGAGATGGACCTTATCGATAAGTTCATCAAGGAAGAACCGAAGATCAAACCGAAGACGGAGTTCTACAATCCTGTGAACATGGCAAGGCAAAGCGTGACCGACAGCGGGGAGATAGTGACCGAGACCCTGGCCCGTATTTATGAGCAGCAGGGCGCCTACGCAAAAGCCATAAATGCCTATGAAATTTTAAGTTTGAGAAATCCGGAAAAAAGTAGTTACTTTGCCGCCCGAATTGAAGAGATCCGGAAACTGATCAGGTAAATTTTACAGTAAAAAATAGATAAAAATGGGTTTCATTTCAGTATTGATCATCATTGTTGCAGTGCTCCTCATCATTGTGGTCCTTATACAAAATTCAAAAGGAGGCGGCATCGCTTCCAATTTCGCATCCAGCACACAGGTGGTAGGCGTAAAACGCTCGGCCGAGATCATTGAAAAAATCACCTGGTTCCTGGCTTCGGCACTCATAGTACTCAGCTTGGCTACGGCCGCTGTGGGAAGCGGTTCATCCGCTCCTGAAAACCCTGATGCGGTAATTAAGAATGCCACTGCTCCCGCTCCCAATACAACCGGGGCGACCGGGGCACCCACTCCCACACCCACATCGCAACCGACAAAACCTTGAACGTAAAAATGTCAGTTTTCAATGGAGACTGACATTTTTTTCGTGCTGAAAAATTCCGGCACTGAAATTTTGTCGCTGGGGAAAACGGCTCCACACGTTTGGCACAATGTTCGACAGGCGGAGTCGGAATTTTCAAAATAATCAAGTTAAACTCTAAAAATAAGCATCAACATGGCGAAAGTAAGCGTAAAACCACTGGCCGACCGAGTGCTGGTGGAAGCGGCACC
>DATDFI010000233.1:0-4411 GCA_036522695.1 Bacteroidia bacterium
ACAGCAATACAGTAACAGAAGATTTTTCATTCATTGTGGGTTATGTACGTTATTCCAACATTTATACATACGATAAAAGCGGGAAGCTCATCTCAAAAACTTACGCCTCTAACGAAAATGGCGATACGAAAACGACCGTGTCTTACACCTATGATGAGAATGGAAATGTATCGTTCGAAAAGCGGCAGAAAAATGACACCCTGACGGACGACCTTTCTTATCTGTACGATGAGAGCGGGAAGCTTTTGCGCTCGAAGCTCGACCGCGATTACATTCACCTCAATATCGAGATCGTGAAGGTAATGTATGAGTACTATCCCTGAATTTTATTTCTTCCCTGCCACAAAATCCTTCAGGTAAAACGGTTCGAAGTAAGCTACATCTTCAAATTGCTTTTCCCTGAATTTTCTTTCAGCAAGCGGGACCAGGGCCGATGCGGAAGGAAAAATATTATTTACAAATATTCGTTCAGGGCTTTCCCCTAAAACAGGACTACACTTATTCGCTCCATCTCCAAAAAAAACGGTCTTCTTTCCTGCAATGAAATTTTGAAAAGAATCACCCGCAATAACTTCTGCTGAAACATCTTTTAACGTATTGCCATTCCTATCATAGATAGCGCAGTACACTTCCATCCTGCGCGCATCTATCATCGGGCAAAATAATTCCGCCTTAACGAACGAAGCTTTGTCTTTTACAGAACCGAACATAGAATAAAGCGTTCCCACCGATATCAATGACTTTTCCAGCGCATAACACAATCCCTTGGCAGCCGAAACGCCAATGCGCAAACCGGTATACGAACCGGGACCCTTACTTACCGCGATCGCATCGAGTCGCGAGAATTCAACCCCGGCCTGTTTCATCACATCCTGGATAAAAACAGTAAGGTTCTCCGCGTGCGTATATCCCTGGTTCAATTCCTTAACCGCAACAACTTTCCCGTCACGTCCCAGCGCTACCGAGCACATGGTGGTGGCAGTTTCTATACAAAGGATCAAGGACATTTACGAAGTATGATTTACGAAGTACGATCTACGATTTGGAAAAAGAATAAGACCTTTGCGCAAGAGCGCAACCAGAAAAGATCACAAACGACCGGCAGCACAACAAACTATTTTTATTTCTTCTTCTCCCAGTTGTTCTCTTCCGTTTTATTCACGAATTGCCCATCACGCACCAGTTTGGCAACGGCCGTGTACGGACCCGAGATCACCTCTTCCCCGTCCTTCAAACCGCTCACGATCTCAATGAAATTGTTATCCTGGATACCGGTCTTCACCACGCGGAGATGCGCCTTTTTATCAGCCGGGTCGTAAATGAAAACACATTCCTCTATTTTAGGTTTTTCCTCCTTTTTCTTTTTATCGTTATCGTTCACCACATTGTTCTCATCGGCATTCTGCTCTTCCTTTCTCTTCCCGTTCTCGTCATATTTCGCAGAATCGCTGCGCGTGGTTACCGCCTGTATGGGTACGCTCACCACATCAGACACACGCTTGGTCTGGATATCCACCGTTGCCGACATACCTGTACGGAAAGGGTTATCGAGGTCCTTATAGGAATCCTGCAGGATACGGATCTTCACCACGAAATTTGTCACCTGGTCGGCCGTAACACCTGTTGTATTGGCCGAATTGGCGATCTCCGTCACGATACCTTTGAATTTTCTTCCGAGGTAAGCATCCACTTCGATGTCGGCTGTATCATTCATGTGCACGTGTATGATATCGTTCTCGTTCACCTCTACGTTAACTTCCATTTCGTCAGAGCTGGCAATGATCATCATTTCGGTTCCTGTCATCTGCGAAGTGCCCACCACGCGCTCTCCTTTTTCCACTTCCAGTTTTATCACCTTCCCGTTCACTGGCGCTACAATAGTGGTCTTATTCAAATTCTCAGAAGCCTGCTTTAAGGCGGCTTCCGCATTTTTCACGTTGAATTCGGAAGCGCTCACGCTCTGCTCGGCCGCTGCCACATCGGCCTTTCCACTCTCGTATTGCGCTTTTGCATTATCAAACTCCGACTGGGATATCGCACCCTGGTCGTATAATTTCTTCTGGCGATTGTAATTCGCCTCGATGTTCACAAAATTGGATTTGGTTTGCAGCAGCCTTGCTTTGGAATTCTCAAGATTAGCCTTAGCCGTATTGAGCGAGGCCGTCATCTGGTCCATGGCCGCCTGGTAGATCTCCGGGTTGATCTTCGCCACCACATCGCCTTTTTTCACCATCGCACCTTCCTTCACATTCAATTCCACCACCTGTCCCGAGACATCCGAGCTGATCTTTACCTGCACCTCGGGCTGTATCTTCCCATTGGCAGAAACGGTCTCAATGATGTTCCTCTTTTTCGCCAATTCCGTTTGCACCTCAACCGTTCCCTTGTTGCCGCATTTTTTGGCCATGATCACGATGAGCAGCAATGCCACCCCGATACCGATATAGAGAAATACTTTTTTCATTTATAATTAAAGGGTTAGAGGTTTGCCCTGGTAGAAATCGAGGATCTTCACTTTAAAAATGTAATCGTACTTGGCCTGCAACAGGTCGCTTTGCGCTTTGATGAGTTTATTTTTAGCATTATTATAATCAAAACTGTTGATAAGGTTCACATTGAATCGCTGCTCGGTGTATTTGAACGATTCGTTAGCTGCATCCACAGCCGAAAGCGAGGCGTTGTATTTTTTATACGCTGCCGATGCATCGGCATAAGCCTGTTGTATGCTTTTTTGCAGCTGGTTCTTCGCTAACTGCAATGACAGCTCTGCATTCAGCACATTGATGCGCGATTTTGAAATATTGGTTTTATTCTGGTAGCGGTTGAAAAGCGGCACGGTCAAAAACAACCCGATGGACTTGTTCAGGTTCTGGTCCATTTGATCCTTGAACGTTTTCGTCTGGTAGTTGTAATTATAAGTAGGAACAAGCACAAAGTCCCCGGCAGTGGTTACCCCAGCGGTATCGTAACCCGTGATGAGTGGAAGACCGACCAGCTCTTTATTGGAAGAAGAATAAAAAGAACCGTACGAGCCACTCAGTGTGAGTCGCGGATAAATGCCCCCATAAGCCAGCTTCACTCCTTTTTGTGCGCTCAGCAATTTGAACTCGCTGCTCTTTATTTCGGGCATATTGCTCACTGCGATACTGTAGATCTGCGCGGGTGGTGTACCCAGCAGGTTTCCTGTCGGGGCCGAAAGATCAGGATGAACAATAGTGACCGGGGTTTGCAACTCGAGCAATTGCTGCAGGGTGAGTTTGGCAATATCCAATTGGTTCTGCGCATTCACCACCGAAACTTCTTCCGTGGAATATTGCGATTGGATGTCCAGCAAACTTCCCTTTGGCAATGAGCCTGCATCCACCAGTTTTTTCGTGCGGTCCACCTGGAGCTGGGTAATATCCAATTGCGCTTGCGCGATCTTCACCAACTCCTCGTTGAACAGCACCTGCAAATAAGCGGTGGCCACGTTCAGGGCAATATCGTTCTTCATTTTCTCGAGATCGTATTTGCCCGCGAGGTAATTGTAATTATTCTGCAAAATGGTATTGAAATTCTGGAAACCGCTGAACAGTACAAGATTTCCGCTGAGTGAAAAATTATCCGAGATCACCTGGTTAGTGGTGAACTGGTTGGTAAACGGATCGATGCTGCGGCCATAATTATAGGAGTGCGAGGCATTCGCATTCAGGCTGGGCAGCACATTGGCTTTGGCCTGCAGGTAATTCGCGTTCTGCAACTGGAGATTAAGATCGCTTTGCTTTACCTGTATATTATGCGACTGTGCGTAGAGCACACATTGCTCCAGTGAAAGCGGTTGCGTGGGGTCGATATCGTTTTGCGCAAATAGCGTGCAGGATCCCGCTAAAAATACACTGAGGCTTACAACAAGGCGAAACATATCGGTTTTATTGACGGGCAAAGTTAATCATTTGAATGGATGGAGAATGAGGCTGGGGGTCGGCCACTTGCAGCCGCTGCTTGCCGCTACTGCGACTGCTTCAGTTTAACCAATGTAGCGGCCCTGAAAATGTGCAACCAAATATTATATGGAAACAATTTTGATCTCCACCCTCCGGTTCTCCTCGTTCTGCTTTTCGTTCATGGGATTTTTGTAGATCATTTTGGAATTGCCATAGCCTTTATAGGAGAGGCGTGAAGCGTCTATTCCTTTATTGATAAGGTAATCGTTCACCGCTTTGGCCCTGTCCTTCGAGAGCTTTTTCACCTTGCCTACGTTGTGCATTCCCGGTGCATTCACATGGCCGCCAATTTCAATTTTAGCAGTGGGATTATCGAGCATGAACTTGTAAAGACTCAGCAGGGACGGCCTGGAAGAAGGAAGGAAATCCACATCGTCACCTTTGAACTTTATGTTCGGTAACGTCACATTCTCTCCCAATTTTATTTT
>DATDFI010000234.1:0-2489 GCA_036522695.1 Bacteroidia bacterium
TTATGGCCCACTGCAGGCCCTGTGACCTCAAGAAGGTACAAAAGAGAAATAAAAATAAAAAAACAACTTTCGCTTTCATGTGGAGGTTTATTTTAAACATGGACGTAATTGGAATCAACAAGGTTGAAATCACGGCACAAAGTTATTTCGGGCACCAAGCCCGCAGCAACTCAAAAAGCGCCAGAACTTACGCGTTCAAATCTTCCTGTGTTCTCCGACCACCCGTTCATTTATGACCACCGGTTCATTCCTGTCGATGTACCTTTTTCAGTGTACCACCGGAATAATATACATACCAGGTTTGGGAAAATTCCGGGGATCTTCCCCACTTATGAATGGGTCCGAACTGTTTATAACCTGTGAAAATCCTCTCTCTTGTACGAGGAGTCTCTCCCCTATTCCTTCGTAAATTCGGAACGCCAAATCGTACTCCCTAAATCGTAAATGAAACAATACCACGACCTCATGCGCCATGTGATGGAACATGGCACAAAAAAAACCGACCGCACGGGAACGGGCACCGTGAGTGTGTTCGGGCACCAGATGCGTTTCAATTTGCAGGAAGGATTCCCGCTGCTCACCACAAAAAAGCTGCACACGAAAAGCATCATTTACGAACTGCTGTGGTTCCTGAGAGGAGATACCAACATCAAATTCCTGAAAGATCATGGCGTGAGTATATGGGACGAGTGGGCGGATGAGAACGGGGACCTGGGACCTGTTTACGGGTACCAGTGGAGATCGTGGCCTGCGCCCGATGGGAAGCACATTGATCAAATTACAGAAGTGATCAACACGATCAAAAAAAACCCGGATTCACGGAGGATGATCGTGAGCGCCTGGAACGTGGGCGAGATCCCGAAAATGAAATTGCCTCCCTGCCATGCTTTTTTCCAGTTCTACGTAGCTGACGGAAAACTAAGCTGCCAGCTGTACCAGCGAAGCGCGGATATTTTTCTTGGCGTCCCATTCAATATTGCATCGTACGCCCTGCTTACCCTGATGGTGGCGCAGGTTTGCGACCTGCAGCCCGGTGATTTTGTGCACACCCTGGGCGATGCCCATTTGTACCTGAATCACCTCGACCAGGCGAAACTTCAACTTACGCGTGACCTGAGAAAATTACCCGTTATGAAGATAAATCCTGCCGTTAAAAATATTTTCGATTTCAAGTTCGAGGATTTTACGCTGGAAGGTTATGATCCGCACCCGCATATTAAAGCGGCAGTAGCGGTTTAGAAGAAAAATGTTAATGGATTAAAAGTTAAAGGTTATTCGTGCCGTTCCTTTTGACTTTTAACCTTTAACGTATAACTTTTTTCACCATGAAGATCTCCATCATAGTTGCTGTTGCCTCCAATGGCGTTATCGGTAAAAATAATACCCTACCCTGGCATTTACCGGCCGACATGAAATTTTTCAAGGAGAAGACCATGGGGCATTGCATCATTACCGGCCGAAGGAATTACGAATCCATCCCTGAAAAATTTCGTCCCCTGCCCGGCCGCACCAACATTGTACTCTCGCGCGATGCAGCCTACAAAGCACCGGGTGCGATCGTCACGCACGAGATCGCTAAAGCCCTCGAGATCGCGCGCGCGCAAAACGAAACGGAATGCTTTATCATTGGAGGCGCGCACGTGTTCGCACAAGTGATGGAACTGACAGACATTATCTATTACACGAAGATCCACCACAATTTTGAAGGTGATGTATTTTTTCCAAAACCCGATCCGGCTAAATGGAAATTGGCAAAAAGTGAAATGCACCGGCCGAACGAGAAGAACAAATGGCCTTTTGAATTTTGTGTGTATGAACGCATAAAGATCCATGCCTGACCCTTTAATGCTGATCCAGAACTGCATTGCGAGCGATATTAAGGACATCCTCTTTTTGTACGAGGCTGCCCGGGAACTTCAAATAAAAAGAAAGATGGTGGTGTGGCCATTTTTCGAAAGCTCATTCATCGAAAAAGAAATCAACGGGAAGCGCCAGTGGAAACTCATTCTTGATGGGAGGATCGCTTGTAACTGGGCCATTGCTTTTTCCGATCCGCAGATCTGGGGCGGACTGGATAAAAATGATTCCATTTACATTCATCGCATCGCCACGCATCCTCTCGCCAGGGGAAAAAAATTCATACACCCGCTCACCGAATGGGCGAAAGGATATGCCCTCGAAAAAGGAAAACGTTTTGTACGGCTCGATACCCTGGGCAACAATACAAGGCTCATCGAGCTGTATTGCTCTGCCGGCTATGAATTTTTAGGAATGCATCGCCTTACCGATACCATTGATCTGCCCAGGCATTACCAGGATGAACCGAATTGCTGCCGGTTCGAAATTGACCTTGGAAAGGCATTCTGAAAATACGATACGGAGAAGCAACAAAAATGACAAAGGTCAGACGGAAATATTTTAAAATATTCATCCTGCTTATTGCCGGCCTGTCGAGTTCATATTGTCATTCCCAGCAAACTACAGGCAAG
>DATDFI010000235.1:0-2463 GCA_036522695.1 Bacteroidia bacterium
TGGGCCACTCCTATAGCGGCCTGGAGGTTGGTCATACGATAATTATATCCCACAAGATCGTGCCAGTAGCGCTTGTTCTTACTCATACCATGATCACGCAGCACACGCATGCGTTCATCCAACTCGGCTGACGAGGTAAGACATATGCCTCCTTCGCCTGTGGTGATGATCTTATTCCCGAAAAAAGAAAAACAGGAGATGTCACCAAAAGATCCAACAGCCTTCCCTTTGTAACGCGCCCCATGCGCTTCGGCACAATCCTCGATCACAAAAAGTTTCTTTTCGCGGGCAATGTCCATGATCGAATCCATATCGCAGGGTTGTCCGTAAAGGTGCACGGGGATGATGGCCCGGGTGCGTGAAGTAATGGCTTTCTTTATTTCCCTGGGATCGATACACCAGGAAACAGGGTCGATATCCACGATCACGGGAGTGGCCCCCGAATGCAGAACTGTATTGATGGTTGCGGCAAAAGTGAGATCGGGTACGATCACTTCATCGCCCGGGCCGATGCCGAGCGCCAGCAATGCAAGATGAATAGCAACAGTACCATTAGCGGTGGCTATCCCGTACTTCACACCGCAGTATTTCGAAAAGCCCGCTTCAAACTCATCAATATATTTCCCCCGGCTCGAGATCCAGGTGGAAAGAAAAGCGTCACTGAGGTATTTGAATTCGTTCCCTTTCAGATCCGGTTCCGCAACCGGCATGATATTCACCCTATGCTCGTACCGGAAATAATCGATGGGCTTTCCGTCCTCGTCCACGATAGGAATGATGCGCACCTTTTTATTGGTGATCCGCAACAGCTCATCCACGGTTTGTCCCTGTTTCGCAAACACGAAATCACGAAGATCGCCAGGCTGAAGCTGTTCATCAAGGGAACGACCAGCCAATAACATCCGCCTGAAATCTCCATCGGTGACAACACCGCACAAGCAACCCGATCCATCAACTACGAAAGCTATTCCTGCTGGTTCCTGGTTAATGGTCTCCAGCAACTTTCGCATGCTAACATCGTACCTGCAAATCGAATTTTTCATAAATGCGCTAGTTCAGCCAGGGCCTGGTAACTGCTTTTCAGATCTCCAATACCGGAATAAACCTCTAAGGTAAAAGTTTTCCCTTTAAGATCATTCCTTTCGAGAAGGTGATACATTGCACTTCCCTTGATGAACGGACCATTTGTATCGGAACGGCCATCGTTGTCACTCACATGAATATAATCCGTAGAAGAAATAAAAAACGATGCCTGTCTTTCGAAATCGAGACCCAGCGACCGGCATGAAACTTTCAGGTGTGCAAGGTCCAGCAAGGGACGAAAATCGATACGCGACCTGAATTCGTTGAACCCTGCCTCATCAGTTATGAATAAAGGATTTATTCCTTCATAATTAGCAAGATTTTTTTCGGAGACCACGTTATTCTCGATATACAATTCCACCTTTTCACCCGCGGCTTTCCTGAGCTTATTAAAATTCCGGCAGAACATTTCAAAGGCTTCGCTGCGGTTGAACAGCTTACGCTTCGAAATACTTTTACCAACTTCTGCAACAGGAATATTAATGAGGAACCCGGCATGAAAGCCGAATTTGGGAGCGTTCAATTTCGCAGAGAGCGCGATCGCACCCTGTAAGTGCTCGATGCTCATCTGTGCGATCTTCGCGTCAAGAGACGCGAGGTTGATCACGAAAGGCTGTGGAGGGGGAGGGAAATAATTGTGGCAAAGAAAAGATAGACCATATTCTTTCTTCAGATCGAGAAGTTCCTGTTCCAGGTTGCCGGAACCTGCAGTTCCGCCCGACAATTCAATTGCCGTAAAGCCTTCCTGTGCAAGTGTTCTCACCGAATCACCGATGCTGCGCGCTTTTACACAGGAAGAAGAGACATAGATCATTCAAAAATCGATTAGACGGGCGGTACTGGTGACGTTCACGTTCTTGGCCTGGCCGGAATGCCAAAAACTTTCTGGCCGGCAGGGATATCATTTACCACCACCCCGCCAGCTGCCACCAGGACATTCATGCCGATTTTTTTTCCGGATATCACTTTAGATCCGAGCGCACACAAGGTTTCCGCTCCTATTTCAACATTTGCCCCGATGGTGACCCCCGCAGAAATAAGCGAATGATCGCCCACTGAAGATTCATGATCGATGGTAGCCCCTGTTGCAATGATGCAATTACTCCCAACTTTTGCTGCTGTATTCAGCACCGCCCCGGCAAACAGCACGCTGCCTTCCCCTACCATTGCCGAACGTGATACCATGGCTTTAGGATGAATAACGGTAATGATCTCGAAACCGACCCCCTTCGCATAATTAAATACTTTTTTGCGAAGCGTATTACTTGTAAAGCCGCCTAAACCCATGGCCACTCTTTTTATTCCCTTTTTAAAATACAGGGGCAGTATGTCATCATTACCGATCACGGGATAGCCCAGGAAAGATGTCCTGGTGTCATC
>DATDFI010000236.1:0-9133 GCA_036522695.1 Bacteroidia bacterium
AGGTTTTAGTCTTATGGATAGCACACTCACTTTGCTTGGTGACGGAGAGATCATGTTGAAACTATACGACAACTGGTATGGCAAATGGGCCAAACCCATCGAGCCGGAAGTGCCGCAAAAAGAAGATGTGAACTGGCAGGACTCTGCTAGAAAACTCACGAACATCCCCGTTTCCATTGCAGGGCTTCCCTTATCCTGGTACCTTAAACAACCGGGCATCGACTCCACCGCAAAAAAATACATCAGCGGGAAAATGGGTATATGGTACGAGAACGAGGAGATATTCCCGGTGATCGACAGCATTTTTACAGAAGACCCCGTGAAGCAAAAATTTTATTTCTATGTTTTTCACCGTATCATGTTACAGGCGCGTAAATTTCCTGATTTCTCAACCGTAGGATCGCATCTTGCGCAGGCTTGCATGGCCTGGTTCCTTCACGATCCTGCCGCTTATTTCAGCCAGGTGCGGTACGGTGCTTATGCGATGTTCAGCAAAGACTGGGAACAAAACCTGAGCGGCATGCTGATGGAAAGAGGTACGGATGCAAATACGCTCAAAGGGATTGAATTCATCGTGGAGCGGCTCGGCCCGGGCTATAAAAGTGAGTGGAAGCGCATGCAGCAACACATGCAGGATTACCTGGATTATTTAGCCCAAAAATATCCTGAAGAGGATTGAAGCTACTTTTTTTCTTCTCCTTCCTTACCCGGGTGAATGATGTTTTTTACTTTATCCACGAGGTTATCGGTCTTAGGCGTGATAAAGTGATGCGCGATCTTTTTCAGGTAATCATCCACAGATAACGCTTCATCCGCTGCTTTTTTCACGGTGAGCGCGGCAGGCACGAGTCCCGAGAGCACCTGCGCGATCTTCAATTCGTCTTTGATCTCTTCTTTATCTTCCTCGAGCCGCTGCTCCATGCGATGGATCTTTTCGTGCAGGTCCTTCATGCTTTTCACTTTATGGCGCCTGCGATCTGCGTGCTCGGGATGTTTGCGCACGGCCCTCTGCTTTTTATCCTCCGGGGTTTTATCGGAAGAAGATTTCTCTTCTTTTTTCTTCCCGTGTTCGTGTGAATATGTTTTCCCTTCTTCTTCGCGCACCGCTTCCTCCTTCACATGGGTAACTTTTGTTCCATCGGGCTTTTTGATCACTTCCTGCTGCTCCACATGCACGGCATCGCTGGCCGGTGTGATCTTCACCCCATGATACAGCGCAAATTGCCTGGTGAACTCAGCCCCGAAGAAAACGATCATGGACGAATACGATGACCAGAGCAGGATGAGCACCACCGTTCCGGCCGCACCGTAAACCGAACCGGGATGCGCTTTACCGAAATACAAGCTCAGCGCATATTTACCGAGCATGAATAACAAAGCCGTGATCACCGAACCAACCCACACATTCCTCCAACGCATTTTTACATCCGGCAATAATTTGAACATGAGTGCGAACAATACACTGATCACCGCCAGCGAAACAATGAATTCCAACGCATACATGAGGTATGCAATAAAATCGGGGAAAACGCTCTCCAGCCAATTGCTGAATGCCGCCAGCCCTGAACTGATCACCAACGACATCAGCAGTAAGAACCCGATGGAAATTATTAGCCCGAAAGAAAATAAACGGTCCTTCAAGGTTTTCATCACACCGAGGTTCGGTTTTTCCTTTACCTGCCAGATGCGGTTCAACGATTTCTGCAACTGCACAAAAACTCCTGTAGCGCCTACTATAATGGTTAGCACCGCTATGATGCTCGAGATCACTCCCGCTTTCGCGCGGCTCGCGTTATCCACCACGTCCCCGATCTGCCGCGCGGCATCGCTGCCCATGGCGGCTTCCACCTGCCTCGTGATCTCGTCACTCACTTTCTCTTTCCCGAAAAAGAAACCCGCAAGGTTGATCACCAGCACCAGCAATGCGGGTAAGGAAAAAATAGCGTAGTAAGCGATCACCGCACTTTGCCTGAAAGGGTCAGCCGCACTCCATTCGGTATAAGTGTTCTTTAAGATCTTTCCTGTTCCGCTGAATATCTTTTTCATGCGTTCTTTTTCCCGGGGACGCTTCAAAAGTTGTACCCTGTGGAAAAGCCCGGTCTGCGAGTGGCGCGCCTGCCAGCCGAACACAACGGGAACGCATTTGTAGATAATTTTCCCATGCAGGGGAATCACTTTCAACAATGAAAATAAATAGCGGCCGCGCTTCATCCAGCTGCTTCAAGGCACGATTTTCATAACGATAAAAAGAAAAGTAAATATGGAACACACCGGCACCCTTAAGGACAACCTGGAAGATTACATCGAGACCCGCATCGACCTGATCAAATTCAAAACAGCGGAGAAAAGCGCCTCTGCCGTTTCGGGGATCATCGTGGGCATAGCACTTTTTATTTTCAGTATGTTCATCCTGCTTTTCCTGAGTTTTTCGGCAGCTTACGCGATCTCGTACGCCACACAAAAACCTTATCTGGGCTTTTTGGCGGTAGCCGGCTTTTACATTTTGCTGGTGGTGCTGCTGCTTGCGCTGAAGGAAAAACTGATCACCATTCCTATCGTAAATACCCTGTTGGGTAAATTTTATGCGAAGCAGGATGAAAACAAAAACGAAAATGAAAAATAATGTCGTAAAATAGATTTGTGGAAAAGCATTGCCCCGGGTATCTTTAAGGAGTGAAAGCACTCTTTACGGCATTCATCTTTTCGATCGCTTTTCATTCCTCAGGCATTTCACAGGGCTGGAATACCACCACGCTTTGCGGTCACGTTTATCATTCCATCAGCCACAAGCCGTTTGCAAAGGCCAGTGTTGACGTTCACCTCAAAACGGGCTTGCAGGAATTCCATTGGGCGTACTGCGATTCGAACGGTTATTATGAAATAAAGGGGTTGCCTGAGGGTGTGTACAAGGTGGAATGCCACGGTATGTCAAATTATATTCGCACCATCGAGGTGGACAGCGTGAACATTTGCGGTGCAGTGATCACACTGGATTTCTATCTTTCCCGCAACAACGAGGATGCACTCAAACGGCCCATGGCAAGCTTCGGGGTTCACCAGGGCTGGCGCACCATGGGCTCCATTGCAATCGGGCTGGCTGCTGTAAATGATGACGAAGGTTTCATGTATCATCGCTTTAACCCGGTGACCACCGTGGAGCTCGGCTGCCAGTTCAATTTCGACCCCTCCCATCCTTTGATAGGTCCGAATATAACGGTGCGCAGGGCTGGCTGGTTGAGTGCCGACCTGGGATTAGTGTATTTTTTCGACCTGGAAAAAGGCTCTTTGTACCTTGTCCCGCATCTTGGTTTCAGCAATGAAAATAACATCACCCTCGGTTTCGGTTATAATTTCAGGTTGGGGCCTGATGTCCTGGGTTACAGGGTGAACCACTTCGACCTCTGCCTCTCGGTACCCCTTGTTAACCGCGATTACAGCCGCTATTCACCTGCCTTTTACAGGTACAGGGGCACTGGCCGTCCCCTCAAAAAACTGAGGGGGGAAAAGCCCTGGTAGCCCCTTGCAAGGGAGCCGGTTTGCCCATTGTCCATTCCCTGGAAAATATTATCTTCGCATCCCTTTTAGATTATGGCTGTAGAAACCAAGATATTATCAGGCACCGCCACGCGTTACCTGGCCGAGCAGATCGCTGCGAAATTCGGGGCTCCGCTGGGTAATGTGAACGTATTACGCTTCAGCGATGGGGAGTTCCAAACCTCCATTGAAGAGACCGTGCGGGGGGCCAATGTATTTTTTGTACAGAGCACTTTTCCTCCCACTGATAATTTATTCGAGCTGCTGCTGATGGTAGATGCCGCAAGGCGTTCCTCGTCCAAGCAGATCATTGCCGTGATCCCGTATTTCGGCTTTGCGCGCCAGGACCGCAAGGACCAGCCGCGCGTGGCCATTGGCGCAAAGCTGGTAGCCAATATGCTGGCTGCGGCAGGTGTGAACCGTGTAGTGACCATGGACCTGCATGCCGACCAGATCCAGGGATTCTTTGATGTGCCGGTAGACCATCTTTACGCTTCTTCTATTTTTCTCCCTTATATACAAAGCTTAAAGCTGAAGAACCTGGCCATGGCCGCTCCCGATATGGGTGGCTCGAAACGCGCCAATGCATACGCGAAACATTTGAAATGCGATATCGTGATCTGCTACAAGCAGCGTTCGAAAGCCAACGTGGTGGACAGCATGACCGCCATTGGCGAGATAGAAGGAAAAGATATCGTGCTGGTGGATGACATCATCGACACGGGAGGCACGCTTTGCAAAGCGGCCGACATGATGATGGATCGCGGGGCGGCTTCTGTGCGCGCGGTGTGTACGCATCCTTTACTTTCCGGCAAGGCTTACGAGAATATTGAAAAATCAAAAATGCAGGAGCTTATTGTAACGGATACCATTCCGCTGCGTAAAGAATGCTCCAAGATAAAAGTGATATCGGTGGCACCGCTTTTCGCGGATGTGTTCCATCGCGTGATCAACTTCGAGTCGATCAGCAACCATTTTGTATTCTAACGATATTGCGGCCACAACCCCGAAGCTGCAAAACATAAAGAACATCGGGGAAAAACGAAAGCCGCTCGAAAGAGCGGATAAAAAATAAAAAATGAAAACAGTATCTATTAGCGGTTCGCTCCGTGCGAACGTAGGGAAAAAAGATGCTAAGGCTCTCCGCAGGCAGGGCAATGTGCCTTGTGTGCTTTACGGAGGTCCTGAACAAGTGAGCTTTTTCGCTACCGAAAAGGATTTCACCAAGCTCGTTTACACTCCCGATGTTCACCTGGTGAACCTTGACATTGCGGGTAAAAAATATGATGCGGTAATGCAGGAGATCCAGTTCCACCCGGTTACCGATCACATCTCTCACATTGATTTCCTGCAGGTGATCGAAGGCAAACCGGTTACCATTGATATCCCGATCGTTTGCAAAGGAACTCCTGCCGGTGTGAAAGAAGGCGGAAAGCTCCAGGTGAAAATGCGTTCGCTTAAAGTGCGCGGCAACATCAACAAGATCCCTCAAACCATTGAGCTGGATGTGACAGGGATGAAGCTGGGCGACACTGTTAAAGTGAGCGATCTCAAATATGATGGACTTACCTTCATCGCTTCTCCTAATGTAACTGTGGTAGCGGTTCGCTTCACCCGTAGCGTGGTGGAAGAAACCCCTGTTGCAGCAGCAACTACGGCTGCCCCGGCTGCCGGTGCAACCACTGCAGCTCCGGGTGCGACAACTACGGCCGCTGCTGGCGATGCCAAAAAGGACGAGAAAGCAGCTCCCAAGAAGGACGAGAAGAAGAAGTGATTCTCCTTTTTCATACAGGATCCCCCGAAAATTTTCGGGGGATTTTTTTTGAATATATGTGAAGCAGGAGCGCGAAAAATATTTTTCTACTTTTATATCATGAGTAAATTTCTGATCGCGGGCTTAGGCAACATCGGTGATGAGTACCTCAACACTCGTCACAATATCGGTTTTAAGATCGCTGACGCCATGGCTGAAAATTGCGGAGGATTGTGGCGAATGGACCGGCTTGCGGCAGTGGCTGAAGTGAAATTCAAAGGAAAGATCTTTATACTTATCAAACCTTCCACGTTCATGAACCTGAGCGGGAAGGCGGTGAACTACTGGATGCAGTCGGAGAAAATCTCACCCGAAAATCTATTGGTGGTTACCGATGATATTGCGCTGCCCTTTGGAAAATTAAGGATGAAAGAAAAAGGCAGTGATGGCGGGCACAACGGCCTAACGAGCATCATCGAACATTTGAATAATACGGAATTCGCACGTTTGCGTTTTGGAGTAGGGAATAATTTTTCACGCGGCAAGCAGGCGGATTATGTTTTGGGACAATGGAACGCGGAAGAGCAAGTTGCTTTAAAGGCCCGGATCGATGTGGCGGTGGAAATGATCAAAAGTTTCGGGACGATAGGGATACAAAGAACAATGACGTTCTTTAATAACAAGTGAGCCGGTGTCCTATAAATCCCTTTATAGGACATTCGGATGGCAACAATGGCCTTTATTAACTAAATACGGGTGCTATGAAATACCCACCGCACCAAATAGCCCCGATGCCCGACACATTACCCTGTAATGTGCCTTGGCAGCGGGACCGAAAGGCGCCAGCCGCACAAGCCTCCCGCTCACATTCAAATCGCTTTAAACCCTCACCCAGGCCTTCCGTAAGTTCCCTCATTTTTTTATATTTTTGAAGCCCTTTAAAACACCAAACATGAAAAAGATCTTTACCCTCGTTCTTTCGATCTGCACTTTCGTTCTTGCCCACGCGCAATCTTTCACCGGCACTTACACTTTCGCCAGCGTGACCACGACTACAGGCACCACCGATCCCACGCCACCTCCCACCGCGACCGGGCTTACTTTCGGGGCTTTTTCCGCCACCGGAACTCCCGCCAATCCCAATGCGAACGGGAGATTCTCCTTCGTGAACTGGCCCACTGGCGCTACCAATGCAAACGATAATTATTCTTCACTAACAGGCACCACAGACCCGAATGAATATTACGAAGTGACACTTTCACCTGCTGTAGGGTATTCCATTGCGCTCACCGGGATAACATTCACCGTTCAACGCTCCGGCTTCGGCATTCGCACTTACTCTGTGCGTTCGAGCCTCGATAATTTTGCCACGAACCTTACAGCGAGCGTAAATTCGAATACCAACCTGAGTGTACAAGGCGGTGATATTTTTTTCTGGAATTTTGATGCGACCACCTCGGCACAAAATGGAAGCACCATCACATTGGGCGCTCCCAACTTTAATGCACTCACCGCTCCCGTAACTTTTCGCTTTTATGGCTGGAACTCCGAATCCGGAACGGGAACGTTCAGCATCGACAATGTTGTTTTTGCAGGGACGGCCACTGCGCTGCAGGTACTTGCAGATTTCTCTGCATCGCCCGACACCGTATGCGAAGGATTGCCGGTTAGCTTTACAGATGCGTCTCAAAGTTTCAATGGTCCATTGAGCACCTGGAGCTGGAATTTCGGGGATGTGGCAAGCGGGCCCAATAATAATTCATCGCTGCAAAATCCCACCCACACTTTTTCGGGATGTGGAACTTACACGGTGACCTTGATCGTAACCAACTCGAATAACAATTCAGATACCACGCAGCGCACGGTGAATGTACTGTGCAATCCCGTTCCGAATTTCACTGTCTCCGGCACTACCGGCTGCGCGCCTTATTGCGCGATCTTCACCGATCAAACGCAGGGCAGCCCTTCTTCGTGGTCATGGGATTTTGGTGATCCGCCACCCGCCAATACGCAAAATGCAGCACACTGCTTTGTTAATCCCGGCTTTTACACCGTTTCCCTTACAGTTACACAATCCAATGGATGTACCAACCAATACACCATAAATAACCTGATGAATATCGTTCCTTCGCCTGTTGCCGGTTTTTCATTTACACCAGCGGGGCTTGTGGTAGCATTTGCGGACCAGACGACAGGCGGTACACCGGCTTATACCTACACTTTCGATCCGGGTGACGGCTCACCTCCCACTCCATTTATTCCTTCCACTTACACTTATCCTTTTGACAATACCTGGACAGCGTGCCTTTATGTTACCGATGCCAGCGGCTGTACCGATTCGGTTTGCCATACCATTAACATTGTGACCACTGGGATGAAGGATGACCAGGGTGAAAGTTCAGTTTCTGTATTCCCTAACCCGAGTTATAACGGGATGATCAACGTTGGTTTGAAAAAAATTCCTGCAACAGTGAGCGTATTTAATGCGGTGGGCGGGATCATTTTAAAGATGACACCTTCATCGAAAGATATCAGCATCGACTTGTCGAAGCAGGATGCGGGGATCTATTTTATCCAGGCGACAGGGAAAGACGGAAATGTGGTGACGAAAAAAATAAGCCTGGTGCGATAAATTTATTTCGGAGAAATCGGAAAGGGAAGCGGGATGCTTCCCTTTTTTATTTGAATCTTTTCACGATGCGCTCCACCTCATTCACATATCCACCGCCAAATAAATTCACGTGCACGAGTAAAGGGTAAAGATTGCAGATATCGACCCGCTGCTCCCAGCCTTTTGCGAGCGACCACCGGGCATTATAGCCTTCGTAAAAATCACGATCGAACCCCCCGAACAGTTTACTCATGGCAATATCCATTTCGCGGTGGCCGAAATAAACCGCAGGATCAAAAATACAGGCGTCACCATTAGGGGCAGTCATGTAATTCCCGCTCCAGAGGTCGCCATGCAGCAGGGAGGGTCTTTCAGCAGGAAATATTTCATCGAGGCGTGAATATAATTTTTGAAATGCGGGCACGATCTCTTTCGGGACCCTTCCTTTATCGCGCGCGAGTTTCAATTGCACTTCGAGACGCATCTGCGAAAAGAAAGCCGCCCAGGACTCTTTTGGAGAATTGAACTGCCTGAGCGAACCAATGTAATTATCGTGATCGAGGCCGAATGCATTTTGCGTGCGGGTATGTGTACCCGCCAGGGCGGAACCGAACTCAAAGAAAAATCTTTCACTCCGCATACCACTTTCTAAAAATTCAGAAACAAAGACTGCCTCATCATCTTTCTCCATCACTCCTATTGCAGCGGGAACGATCAGCCCGCTGTTTGCTTTAAGGACTGCAAGCGCCTTTGCCTCGGCAGCAAACATCCCGGGAAATTTTTTCGCATGATTTGTTTTCACAAAAAACACTCCGCGATCCGTGCGCACTTTATAGGCTTCATTAATGGATCCGCCACCTATACTTTGTTCATCCAAAATATGGCGGACCTCTCCCGCACTTTTCTCCAGCACGGAAGCTATCATCTCTTTTTGCAGGACGGAAAGCATAAGGTCAGTGGAAGATCGCGTCAATCGCCTTAAAACTGTGATTACGGGCCTTTTTCAAATCACCCTTCATGCCATACCCATTGGCCATGCTGATGTAGCTGGAAGAAAAACCGTTTTCATTACCTGTCCGCGCATTAAAATCCAGGCTTTTTTGCGCATACCCAATGGATTTATCATAATTATTCTGGTTAAAATAAGGGGCGCCCAGGTTGCTGTAAATATTACCGGTAAGGAAATCAAACTTATGCTTTTCGGAGATATCAAGCGCTTTGAACAGGGTCTCTGT
>DATDFI010000237.1:0-8234 GCA_036522695.1 Bacteroidia bacterium
GCTATACTACGAGTATTGGTTCCGGGGGTGAAGATGGTTATTTGATTAAAACAAATTTCTCTGGTGACACTTTGTGGACAAGAACCCTTGGAAATATTTATAATGAAAGAATCGCTTCAATATTTCAAACTTCAGATAGTGGATTTATTTTAGCAGGCGCCCGAGCTCCTGGTAATCCTGCGAATGACGATCTATACCTTCTAAAAATCAGTCAAACTGGAAATGTCATATGGTCAAAAGTTTATGGTGGCCAAAAGACTGATTGGGCCACCTCTGTAAAGCAGACGACTGACGGAGGCTATATTATAACTGGTGGGACAACAAGTATTTCCGATTCAATTGGAGATGTTTATCTTCTCAAAACAGATGCAGTCGGGGATACGCTCTGGACCAAAACTTTTGGTGGAGTTGGTCAGGATGTTGGTGAGAACGTAATACAGACATATGACGGTGGATTCCTTATTACAGGATGGAGCAATAGTTTTGGAGTTGGAGGTTTTGACGGAATATTTATCAAAACTGACATTAACGGTTATTTACAATGGTCAAAAACATTTGGGGGTGTAAACAATGATGTTTTTTATTCATCAACCCAAATGTCTGATTCGGGATTTATTTCGGTTGGAAGCACCGAAAGTTTCGGATCAGGAGGAAGTGATATATATACTGTTCGTACAAATAAGAATGGCGACACTGTTTGGACTAAGGCCTATGGCACAACCTGGAACCAAATTGGTAGATCTATTGCATCTGTAACTGACAGCACTTTAATTCTTGGTTGCTATATTGACACCGGTAATATGGATGGAAACATGACCTTGATTAATCAAAATGGGAATGTTAATTGGTCCACAAGATTTTCCGGTGCCTCTAATCCTAACTTTGGATTTTTTGTTGCGCCCTGTATTGATAGAGGATATGTTCTGTCATGTACATCTTCGGCTCTTTCTGGAGGTAATGGCATTTTTGTAATCAAAACAGATTCGCTTGGTGATTCAGGTTGCAATCACTTTACCTATCCAATCATTACAAAGAACACTAATTCTATAATTTCTGCCCCCAACCTGAATTTTTCTTCAGGAGGCAATATCACTCCTGTAAGCACTTTTGAGAATTATGGTGCAAATGTCACCACTCTTTGTTTTTCAGTGTCGTTTAATGAAGATCCACAAGTAGAAAAAAAATTAATTGCTTTCCCGAATCCGGCCAATACGATAATAAATTTTACTGCGGAACAATTAAGCGGAGAGATGAGAATTTTTAATGGACTAGGAGAAGAATTGTTTGCAGATAAAATGACCTCAGGCTTTGCGATTGACGTCTCTTCCTGGCAATGTGGAGTCTACTACTATTCGTTCTTAAATACTAAGATACAAGCACACGGAGTGTTTATAGTGCTCCATTAAGACCTCAGGAAAAATTTTGAGCCTTACGCCTTCTTCACGATCACTGAAGCATTGTGACCGCCAAAGCCGAAGGTGTTGCTGAGTGCCGCGCGCACCGTACGCTTTTGCGCTTTGTTGAAAGTAAAATTCAATTTGGGATCGAAGCTCTCATCATCCGTAAAGTGGTTGATGGTGGGAGGTATGATATCGTTCTTAACTGAAAGAACGCAGGCGATCGCCTCAATGGCACCGGCCGCACCCAGGAGGTGACCGGTCATGGATTTGGTAGAACTGATATTGAGCTTGTATGAATTGTCACCGAACACACCGAGAATGGCTTTTGACTCCGCAATATCACCCAGGGGTGTTGAAGTGCCGTGCACGTTGATGTAATCCACATCTTCGGGTTTCATTTCGGCATCCATCAAAGCATTGCGCATTACATTGAGCGCTCCCAATCCCTCGGGATGCGGTGCAGTGATGTGATTGGCATCGGCACTCATGCCACCGCCCACTACTTCTGCATAGATCTTTGCCCCGCGCTTTTTTGCATGCTCGTACTCCTCCAGGATCAAGCATCCAGCGCCCTCGCCTAGTACAAAGCCATCGCGGTCCTTATCAAAAGGACGAGAAGCAGTTTGCGGAGAATCGTTGCGCGTGGAAAGTGCGTGCATGGCATTGAAGCCGCCCACGCCTGCCTCGTTCACCGCTGCTTCCGACCCGCCCGAAATAATAATGTCCGCCTTATTCAAACGGATGTAATTGAACGAATCGATGAGTGCGTTGGTGGATGAAGCGCAGGCCGACACCGTAGTGAAGTTAGGCCCGCGGAAACCGAACATGATGGAAATATGACCGGAACAAATGTCAGCGATCATTTTAGGAATAAAGAAAGGGTTGAAACGGGGAGTGCCGTCACCTTTGGCAAAAGCAAAACACTCGTCCTGGAACGTTTGCAGGCCTCCAATGCCCGAACCCCAGATGACACCGGAGCGGTCGGGATCGAAAGAACCTTCCTTATCCAAACCGGCATCTTTCACGGCCTGGATAGCGGAAGCAAGACCGTACTGCGTGAACAGGTCGATCTTGCGCGCTTCCTTTCTTTCAAAATAAGATTCAGGATTAAAACCCTTCACCTCGCAGGCGAAACGGGTCTTGAACTTGGATGCATCGAAACGGGTAATGGGAGCGGCCCCGCTTACTCCTGCAATGAGATTGTTCCAATACTCATCCACAGAGATACCTAAGGGGGTTATCGCGCCAAGACCTGTAACTACTACCCGTCTTAACTGCATCGGCTGGTAAATGATTGGTTGAACCCGGACGGAATCGCCTGGATTACTTTGCGTTTGTTTCGATATACGTGATGGCCTCGCCTACGGTCTGGATCTTTTCAGCCTGGTCATCCGGAATAGCAATGTTGAACTCCTTTTCAAATTCCATGATGAGCTCAACGGTATCAAGCGAATCAGCACCGAGGTCGTTGGTAAAACTTGCAGCGGGGGTAACTTCTTTTTCATCCACACCCAGCTTGTCCACTATGATCGCTTTTACTCTTGTTGCAATGTCTGACATTGTTAAAATGTTTTGGTTAATGTGGGTGCAAAGATATAGTTATCGGAATAATTACCAAAATAATTCAAAATCGTTAATACACGCTGATTGCCAACAGTTTAAAGCTAAAGCGACCACTTTATTTCACTCCTTATATATAACCCCGTTTTGAAAAAAACGTATCTGCCCAAATCAGGAACTCCTCTCAAAAATATCTTTTGCCCTTTTTATTCGTCCCGGCTGCTCATAAGCACAGGCCGGCTCAAACAGCCACCGGCTGTTTGCCCTGCTGCTTTTCTTGCTCAGGCACTTTCCAGGTATGAGCCATGCAAAGCGCCTTGACTGAGCAGTCATTATTTGAAAAGGAATAAAAACCTATTTTTGAGATGAGTTCTATATTTTTACCGCATGAAGAATATCGCCATACTGGCGTCAGGAGAAGGCAGTAACGCATTGAATATCATCAACCATTTCGGCTCCAATGATAAAGCGCGGGTTGGACTGGTGATCAGCAATAAAGGCACAGCGCCCGTGGTAGAAAAAGCATTGCTGGCAAACGTCCCCGTAATGATACTCACCCAAAAAAGTGAATTTTATCGTCCGGCTTTCACTGAATTTATGCTGAAGCAAAAGTTCGACCTTATTGTACTTGCCGGTTTCCTGCTCTTACTTCCTGAAACGCTGGTGAAAGCTTTCCCGAAAAAGATCGTGAACATACACCCCGCCCTCCTGCCCTCCCACGGTGGCAAAGGCATGTATGGGAACAGGGTGCACGAAGCGGTGCTGGGCACGAAGGCAAAGGAAAGCGGTATCACCATTCATTACGTGAACGAACGTTTTGATGAAGGAGAGATCATTTTCCAGGCCCGGTGCGCGGTGGATGCCACTGACACCTGCGAAACACTCGGGCAAAAGATCCACGCACTCGAGCACGAGCATTACCCGGAGGTGATAGAAAAATTGCTTTCCTGAAAATTCGTTTCTTTTTTGCGCTTCAAACGTTATAGCACAGGATGATCGGGCCGGGACGCATTATAGGTGTTTCATTCAATGCTGCATATCGCAACGGGCAATGGTTCCGTGAAGCGAGCCTGATGATGCCGCTTTATTACGGCAAGTACCATAAATGACCCGTTTCTTACCGTCAATTCCCTAAGCCAGCTGCATCTTTCACCCAGCGGTGCTTATTTTTTGGCTCCGCTAAAAGTATCTTTTCGGGGAATTTGAATTATTAAAACAAAGCCCGAACTATGCGCAGGTTCATCCTCCTCCTGTCCTTTCTTCTACCCGCTCTCGTTTTGATCTACACCCTGTCGCAATGCGATGCAGGAGCTCCTGGAAAAAAGAATTTTGTTGATGCTGATTCTTCCATCGCCACAAAAAACATACGCGAACTTTTATTCGATACCGGTCTGTGCGATGGCTTTGATTTCCCTTTCGGGGATAAAGACGGGAAAGGCGGTTACACTTCACTTACCGATGGTAAACATTACGAAGGCTGGGTATGCTCCACCAAATGCGGGGAACAATATTACCTGGGCATACATACCGGTGAGGACTGGAATGGTTCGGGTGGTGGAAATACGGATCTCGGTCAGCCCGTGTATGCCACCGGTGATGGAACTGTTCTTCATGCGGCCGAATGTCCTTCGCCCTGGGGAAATGTGGTCCTCATTGAACATCATTATGTAGAGAACGGTGAAGTGAAAACCGTTTATTCGCAATATTCTCATCTTAAAGAAATGTATGTGAAAAAAGGTGATCACGTGACCCGCAGGCAGAAGATCGCAGCGATAGGCCGCGGTAATTACAATGAATATCCTGCACACCTTCATTTTGAAATACGCTATGAGAATATGAAGTACATGCCCGTGGATTACTGGCCTTCCTCGCACGGGCAGAATGCGGATTGGGTGAAAGAGCATTATATGCCGGGGTCCGAATTCATTAAAGCGCATCGCACACTATCACTCCCTTCGCAACAACAAAAATTTGTTTTGGTGGTAAAACACGAATTCAAATGCTATTATTTCAATAAAGGAAAACTGGTGAAGACCTACGAGATCGCGCTGGGGCAGCAACCGGTGGGACAAAAAGAAAAGGAGGGCGACCTCCGGGTTCCCGAGGGAGAATACCGCATCTGCGAAAAAACGCGCGGCCCTTTTGATACTTCCAACTGGGCCAATGCATTTTTAGGTACACGTTGGATGCGGTTGAATTATCCAAATGCTTTTGATGCCGAACGTGGGTTGAAGAACGGGTGGATCAGCAAAGCGGATCGCGACCGCATTGTGAATGCCGTCAAACAAAATAAGATCCCGCCTAAGACAACTGCGATGGGCGGAGGGATAGGGTTTCACGGTTGGGTGAGCACAGATTGGAGTAACGATTCACCCCGCGCGCAAACCTGGGGCTGCGTGAGCTTTCACAATAAGGACCTGGAGGAATTTTTTGAGTTGACGGACCTGGATACGGTGGTGGTTATTGCACCGTAGCGCAAAGTACGCGGTATGCTCACACCCGCTTTCCCCTCACATATTTTTCGTAATTTGGCTTTAACCGGATTATCCGGCACCGGGAATGTTCCGAATTCAATTTACTTTCTTTCTTTTCGCGCTCTCGCACATTCCTATGATCGCGCGTGGACAAGACCCGGTCAATAAAGATTCACTCATAAAAATTCTATTCGTTATTGATGATGACGATGAAAAATTCAGGAACCGCTTAGATGAAGTGGAAGGAAAATATGGAGCGGATTCCAGGGAAATGGAAGCGCTTTTTGCCGAAATGAAAAAAGCGGATTCGGTGAACCTTATCAAGGTAAGCGCGATACTTGATCAATACGGCTGGTTAGGCGTGGATGACATTGGAGAGCAGGGAAACACCACGCTGTTCATGGTCATTCAGCATTCGGACCTTGATGCGCAATTAAAATATCTCCCGGTGATGAGAGAGGCGGTAAAAAACGGTAAAGCAAAAGCCGGCCAGCTGGCATTGCTCGAAGACCGCGTTGCTTTGGAAAAGAAAGAAAAGCAGGTGTATGGAAGCCAGGTCTCGTGGAATAGGAAAACAGGTGCGTACTACCTCGCTCCCCTTATCGATCCCGACAACGTGGATCAAAGACGAAAGGAAGTTGGATTGCCACCACTTGCCGACTATTTATCCGGGCTTGGCATTCAGTGGGACCCCGAGCAGTACAAAAAAGATCTTCCCTCCATAGAAGCGGAGTTTTTCAAAAAATAATGCGGTCGCTACAAGCTGTTATTCCAACATACCTGCGGGCCTTGCTCCTTTTGCCGCTATTTTCTTTTTCCCTTATTTGTTTCTCCCAAACCGATACCATCATCGTGCACATCATTCACGGTTCAAAGCCCGTAAAGCACACGCACGGCTATCACGATCCTGGTGGATATTACGGTGGGCATGCCGTGTTACAGGTCGACAGCTTTGTTTATGGCTTCAATTATTCGGGGGAACGTATACATCCTGTTCCCTACCACAAAAACAGGAATGGACTTTACGAGAAACAAACTTTGCAGGAGTGGAAAAAACGCGCAGCAGGTGCGGAGGTCACAACCATTTTTATTCCCGTACAAAAAACAATTCATGATTCGCTGAAAAATGCCTACGAGAATTATTATGTGAGTTGTCCGCACGACTATGCTTTCCTGGGTATGCGCTGTGCGGCTTCGGCTTACTGGATGCTGGGCCGTGCCGGGATCTTTAAACGTTCATCACGCAGGCGAAGCATCATTCATTCCTTTCATCCGAAAATGCTGCGGAAAAAATTAGTGCGCATGGCCGCGCGTGAACATTGGCGCATGGTGGAGCAAAAAGGCAGCGCGCTGAGGAAGTGGGAGGGAGTGTGATGAAGTGGCAGCTGGCAGTAGCGGTTGCAGCTTCCCCGGCTTCCAAATATTCGTAGATTCGTACCTGATCCGTAATTAGTAGCCATGAATTTCGACTTTAAAGAGATCGCCACAATAACGATGATCCTGTTCGCGGTGATCGATGTGCTGGGCGCATTACCGGTGCTTATCGATGTGAAAGCAAAGGTAGGTAAGATCGAATCAGAAAAGGCAACGCTTGTTTCCGGTGCTATCATGATCGTTTTTCTTTTTCTCGGCAAATCCATACTCGAGCTCATCGGCATCACGGTATCGGATTTTGCCGTGGCGGGCTCCTTCATTTTATTTTTCATTGCGTTTGAAATGATACTCGGTATAAAATTCTTCAAGGATGATTCCTCCGCTACCGCTTCGATTGTTCCTATAGCTTTTCCCATGATCGCAGGCACGGGTACGCTTACCGCGCTCGTTTCCCTGCGTGCCGAATACACGCACGTTGAAAATATCATCGCGGCCATTCTCATCAACCTCCTGTTCGTTTACATCGTACTTCGCAACACCTACCGCCTCGAAAAATTACTGGGACCTGGCGGAATAAATATCCTGCGCAAAGTTTTTGGTGTGATATTACTCGCCATTGCAGTTAAACTTTTCCGCACCAGCGTGGCGGGATTCATGGTTCACTAACATTTTGACATTATGAGCGACCCGGAAGGCTTTACAAAGGACATGCAGGAGAATGCCGCACGCTGCGTGGAAGAATACGGGCACAGCTATAGCAACCCGCTCGATTACTCGGTGAACAGCCTGGAAGTGGTTGACGCGCTGCTGGAAGATGCCTCGGACGTTTTTGAGGACCTCGAAGAGCATGTGCAGAAAAAGCTGGTCACGCTTTTCGGCTGCTACATATTCGAGGTGGCCCGCTCCAATTTTGGCGGAAGCTACTTCTGGTACGACAAGCTCGACCAGCCTATCCTCGTTACCGGCCTCCCCGATTTTGAAATTTCCATTACCGCATTCGAAAAAGTGAAGGGCCGCCTGGTCAATGGCGCTGAGGACAACATTCCGTTTTATTTCGAAGGCTATGCCGATCGCGTGAAAAAGGCGAAAAAAGGTGAAAAAGCATACATCGTGTGAGCATGATCGCCATTTATACTGACGGAGCATCGCGCGGGAATCCCGGGCCGGGAGGATATGGAGTGGTGATGAAATACGGGGATCACCGCAAGGAAATTTCGGAGGGCTTCCGACTCACCACCAATAACCGCATGGAGCTGCTGAGCGTGATCGTGGCGCTGGAAGCTTTAAAAAAACCGGGAACACCTGTGACCATTTACAGCGATTCAAAATACGTGGTGGACTCGGTGGAGAAGGGATGGGTATTCGGATGGGAAAAGAAAAATTTCGCAAAGAAAATGAACTCCGACCTCTGGCAGCGTTTTTTACG
>DATDFI010000238.1:0-4205 GCA_036522695.1 Bacteroidia bacterium
ACAGCATTGTATTGTGTTT
Source organism: Bacteroidia bacterium (assembly GCA_036522695.1). GTDB lineage: Bacteria > Bacteroidota > Bacteroidia > JADZBD01 > JADZBD01 > DATDFI01. The sequence goes on from DATDFI010000238.1 coordinate 20, forward strand.
GTGAATGGTGAATACTGGGGCATTCAAACCATCAAAAATCTTCTGAATCTTCATTACCTCGTTTCGAAGTACCACATCAATAGATACGATGCAGCGGTGATCAGCGGGGGAGGAGTGTTGGATGACGGGGTTCCCGGTGATGAGCAGCATTACCTCAACGTGATCGGTTTTATCCAGTATGCGAACATTGCCACGCAGCAGAATTACGATTATGTAAATACCCAGCTCGACCTGCAAAGCTTTACTGATTTCGAGTGCTCCGAAATATGGCTGGGCAACGGTGACTGGCCTAACAACAACACCAAGATGTGGCGCTTCAAAAGAAGCTATGATGCAGGCGCTACGAATGAACTGGACGGCCGCTGGCACTGGATGATGTACGACCTTGACGCAGCTTTCGGTGGGGATTGCAATACTATCACCGCCTCGTTCAACACACTCAGCAATGCTTTCGATTCAACCTTCGGGAGTTCAACTTTGGTCCTTCGCACGCTCATCAATAATGCTTCATACAAAAACTATTTCATCAATCGCTTTGCCGATCTTTTGAATACCACCTTCCTTCCTTCGCGCGTACGCGGCATCATGAACGCGCTCGATAACGAACTCACTCCTTCCATGATGGAACATGTGAGCCGTTGGCGTTATCCTTCGGTTTCAACCACGCTGCAGGCCCGCGCGCTCGAAACACCTTCGCTTACCAAGTGGAATACCATCAACAGCAGCCTGTATAATTATGCCGGTTTGCGCCCGTACAAAGTGCGCAGGCATATCCTTAATTATTTCGGGCTTGCCGATACGGTGAAGATCACGCTCAATGTTTCGGATACTTCTGCCGGCAAAATAAAAATGAACACCATTTACATCGATCGTTTTACACAGGGAATAAATGCCGCTCCTTATCCATGGACGGGGACATATTTTAACGGCAATGCTGTGAGTATCGAGGCAATTGCCAATCCCGGTTTTAGATTTTTGAACTGGAACGATCCATCCAAAACACAAAATCCCTTGACCACGAATGTAACTGCGGATACTTCGGTCACCGCAGTATTTGCTCCCGATACCGGCTTTAACTCCATTCATTATTTATATATCAACGAGCTGATGTCGCGCAACGACCAGTACCTGCATGATGATTATGATGAGTTTGACGACTGGATAGAATTGTATAACCCGAATAATTTTGCGGTTGATGTGGCAAATTGTTACGTAAGCGATGATGCTTCGCAAAAGAATAAATACCGTATCGGTGAAGGCAACCACAGCACGGTGATACCCGCCAGGGGTTTTATACTTTTGTGGGCGGATAACTCACCGGAACAAGGTGTGACCCACACCAATTTCAAATTACGGGCTTCGGGCGGAGGGATCTGGCTCACTTTGCCCGATGGGAGAACGGTGGTCGATTCGGTCATATACCCTTCGCAAATAACCGATCATTCCTGGGGGCGGGCAATGGACGGGGATTCCGCCTGGATAGACTGGAATAAGCCAACACCAAGGTCATCTAATATTCTTTTGCCGGATACACACCTACCCGAAGCATTGTTGTATCCCAACCCGGCCTATAACACCCAATATATTTATTTCACGGTGCCTGTTGATGCGGTGATCAGTGATGCGCTTGGGAACAGGATAGCGGAGCTGCACCAGGCATCGCGTTTTGATGTTACTTTATTGGCAAAGGGTGTTTATTTCTTCCACGCTGAAAGTGGCGAAATAATTAAATTTGTGAAGTTGTAATGGGACGGATCATGGCCATAGATTTCGGAACGAAAAGAACAGGCATCGCGGTAACGGATCCCGGTCGGATCATCGCTACCGGGCTTACCACTGTTCCTTCTTCCGGCATTATGGATTTTTTGAAGGATTATTTCAGCAAGGAGGCAGTGGATGTGGTGGTGGTGGGCGAGCCGAAGCGATTGGATAATACGGCCACCCATGGCACATTGCCGGCTGATCGATTTGTGAAGCAACTGAAAAGAGAGTTCCCGGAAAAAAAATTGGAACGTCTCGATGAGCGTTTCACCTCGAAAATGGCCATGCAAACCATGATCACCGGTGGATTGAAAAAAAAGCAGAGACAGAACAAAGAACTGGTGGACGAGATCAGCGCCACTATCCTGTTGCAGAACTATCTCGAATACAACCAAAGCAAGAAGTAATTCGTCTATAAATCAACAATCAAAAATCAACCATCCTTGGTATTACCCATTGTAGCATACGGAGATCCTGTTTTAAGAAAACGCGGAGTTGATATTGATAAAGATTATCCCGGCCTCGGGCAATTGATCGCTGACATGTTCGAGACCATGTACGAGGCCAAAGGGGTTGGACTTGCCGCCCCGCAGGTGGGACGTTCTATCCGGTTATTCATTGTTGACGCTTCTCCATTTGCAGAGGACGAGGATGATGACGGTAATCCGGTGGAAGAAAATGCGGAGCTGAAGGATTTCAAAAAAGTATTCATCAACGCACAGATCATCGAAGAAGATGGCGAGGAATGGAAATTCAATGAAGGCTGCTTGAGCATTCCCAAGATCCGCGAGGAGGTGGAGCGTAAGCCGAAGATCACCATCGAGTACCAGGACGAAAAATTCAAAAAGCATAAGGAAACCTACGAAGGCATTGCCGCACGCATTATCCAGCACGAATACGACCACATTGAAGGCAAACTGTTCGTTGACCGTATCAGTTCACTGCGCAAGCGTTTGCTCAAAGGCAAGCTTACCGATATAAGCAAAGGAAAAGTGGATGTGGCTTATAAGATGAGATTCCCCGTTAACAAATAATATACAGTATGAGAATTTTTTCATCTCTTATTCTTTTTGGATTTATGCTGTCGGCTTGCGGCACTCCTGTTAATACTGACGGGAAAGGGAAGAGCGATCCCAATGCCAGGCGCGATTCGATGCAGAAACTGATCAAGAATGATGAGGACATGATAGCGGCAAATGCAAAGAATGCGATGCTCAGCCCCGAGCTTGCTTCACAGGCCGTTAATCATTATACGCTTTTCGCGCGCGATTTTCCGAAGGACAGTAATGCGGCCATATACATGTTCAAAGCGGCCGATATTTACGCGAGTGCCATGCATAAATACGACCAGGCCATCGCGCTTCTTGAAAAGATCATCACTGACCATCCCGATTTCAGGAAGATGCCGGTTTGTTATTTTGAAATGGGCGTGATCTATGATGATTACCTGAATGATGATGCAAAGGCCAAAGAGTATTACGAGAGTTTTTTGCAGAAATATCCCGATCACCCGCTGGCACCGCAGGTAAAATCGCTTATTTCATACCTCGGCAAATCCAACGAGGAGCTGATGAAGGAATTCGAGAAGAAGAATGAGGGGAAGTGAGAAACTTTTGACTGGTGGTTTACGTAAGTTTATTCAAGATATTGAACAATAGTGAACACTAAGATAAAATACCTGTTCGGTTTCCTTTTCCTTTTCTCAGGGATGTTTGCCAATGCGCAGTTCCCCGATACGGCATGGATCTATACTTATGGCGGTCCCGGGCAGGATTATTGCAAGAGTATAAAAGCAACAAGCGATGGTGGATTTATTCTCGCAGGAACAACAAGCAGTTATGGAGCCGGCTGTTCGGGGATCTATCTTGTAAAGATCAATTCTTCCTTCCAAAAGCAATGGTCGAAAGTGATCGGTGGCATGGATGTGGAGTGGGGGTATTCGGTGGTATGCACGCTCGATGGCGGCTATGCGATCTCCGGTTATACAAATTCCGGTGGAGCAGGAGGCTATGATCTTTATCTCGTTCGAACAGATGCTTCAGGGAATACATTGTGGACCAAAACGTATGGTGGAGGGGATTGGGATTTTTGTTATTCACTTGGGCAAATGCCTGACAGCGGTTTTGTATTGTGTGGTGAAACTTACAGTTTTGGCAATGGTATGAAAGATGCCTACGTGGTAAGAACGGATAAAAACGGGGATACGGTCTGGACACGTTCGTACGGGGGGGCGCAGGATGATGAAGCACGTTCGGTGGTTATTCGTAATGACACCATCTTTGTTGCAGGATCGACCCGATCGTTCGGTAATGGCGGAAGTGATATTTATTTTATGGAATTGAACAGTAATAATGGCGATACTCTTTTAACCAAGACACTTGGTGGGGCTGGGGATGAGCATGGAAATGGGATCGACACTTCAGCC
>DATDFI010000239.1:0-2800 GCA_036522695.1 Bacteroidia bacterium
TTCCTGCTTGTTCACCTGGAGCACATGTTCACGAAACCCGCCAGGAAAAATAAATTCTCCAGTTGATACAAAGTGTTTATCGAAGTCATTCAATATACCGTGCTGCGTATTGCAATGCACCTGCCTGTCGAGGAGCAGGGCTTTGGCTGCGTGCACAAAGGCCGAATAGCTGTGATAAATGGAATCGGCAAAAGCTTTTTCATCCAGTGTTTCGTTCGCCAGTTGGATCTTCTCTTCTGCATCAAGCACCAGGGTCGACACCAGGTCGATCATCACCCCCGCGCATTCGCCCACCCCGATCAGCGTTTTGAATTTTTCCGTTTGGCCCCAATCCACCATCTCCTCGGCCGTCACTTCATTCAACTCCGAAAAATTTTTCAGCAGGCGATAAAAATATTCCTTTCCTTTCCGGTCATAATAGCTGTTGAAGTATTCATTCTCATCCGAGTGCTCGTTAAAATCATTCAGCAATTTGCGTAACAATGCCGGCACACGCTTGCTCGGCACTTTAATGATCTTGTCACCGAAACGCCCGGTGCCATTGCCGGTGGCGCCTCCACCCAACAGCAGTTGCAAAGCCGGCACTACATTATTTCCGCTCTTGTACGAGCTGCCATGAAACCCGATCTGCGCAAGGCCATGCTGGCCGCAGGAGTTCATGCAACCGCTGATCTTTATTTTGATATCGCGGTTGTAAATGAGCTCAGGAAATTCTTCTTTGATCACGCGTTCCAGCTCTTTGGCGATGCCGGTGCTGCTGGAAATACCCAGGTTGCAGGTATCGGTCCCGGGGCAAGCGGTAATGTCGGCCACCGAATTAAAACCGGGAGCTGCTAACCCTATGGCATCGAGTGCGCGAAACAAAGAAGGGAGCGCTTCCTTACGCACGAACTTGAGGAGGAATCCCTGGTTAATGGTGACGCGAATGTCATCAGCCGCATATTCCTGTACGATCTTCGCGAGTTCCCGTGCTTTATCGGTACGGATGTTTCCGAGTTGCACCCGGATGAAAACCCCAAAAAACCCCTGCTGCTTTTGTTCGAACACATTGGTGATCATCCACGATTGAAATTTAGGGTCATCGCTTACCTTGAAGGTGGTATACACTTTTTCAGGGGCGGGTTGATTACGCACGGCTTCACGATCGATCACGTACGTTTGATGTTTGAGGGCCCTGCCTTCTTCTTCCACTAATCGCAGGAGCTCAGCAAGACCGATTTTGTTCACGAGATATTTCAATCTTGCTTTGTGACGGCTCGCGCGCTCGCCATGCCGGTCGAAAACGCGGATGAGCGCCTCGGTAAAAGGGATGATCTTCTCCTCTTCCAAAAATTCAAAGGCGGCTTGTGCCAAAAACGGCTGCGCACCGAGCCCACCGCCCACCAGCACTTTAAAGCCCCTCGCCACTTTTCCATCTATGATCTTCACTTTGGGGATAAAGCCCAGGTCATGGATGAATGTGAAAGCATTGTCCTCGTTATTGGATGAAAAAGCGATCTTGAATTTACGGCCGAGTTCCTGTCCGAAAGGCTGGCGCAAAAAATACCTGAATACGGCATCCGCGTAAGGCGAAACATCGAATGGTTCTTTGGGATCTATCCCCGCTTCGGCCGAGGCGGTCACATTACGCACCGTGTTCCCGCAGGCCTCGCGCAGCGTGATATCATCCTGTTCGAGTTTGGCCCAGAGTTCGGGTGTGCGGTCGAGGCTTACAAAGTGGATCTGTACATCCTGGCGCGTGGTCAGGTGCAGGTTGCCATTCGAATATTCATCGGAGATGTCGGCAATGCGGAGCAGTTGTTTCACCGTTACCTTTCCAAAAGGGAGCTTGATGCGCACCATTTGCACACCTTGCTGGCGCTGGCCGTATACACCGCGCGCGAGGCGGAGTGAACGGAATTTATCTTCGCTTAATGTTCCGTTACGGAACTCATTGATCTTTCTTTCGAGCTCAATGATGTCCTTTTCTACAAGGGGATTCTCTATTTCTGTTCTGAAGCTTTGCATGGTAAGGGTTGTGGTTATTGGTTAAAATTCTGGCAAAAAAAAGGCCCTTTCGTTTTTAGCGGAAGGGCCTCCTGGTTCTTTATACATGTCGATCTAACATCGTATACCAAAGCCGTCCCGCACCGGGCGCATCATCATGCAGCAGCAACACATCGCGTGGCGGGAGATCGGGAGTATGGAGTTACGTGTTTTCATTTTTATCATTCGGTATTAAAAAAAGAAGGCTTCCCGTTTTTGGAAAGCCTCCTGAAATGTCTTTTAATGGTTCAACAGGGCCTTCCGCAGGTCAAAAACACATCATACAGCACATTGCTGAGCTGCCGGTGTTGATTGAGCTATGGAAATACTTGTTGTTCATTGCGGGGGCAAATATAAAGCTATAAAGTTCAATTCTCCAAATTTATTTTCAAGGAAGTATCAGCGCTTCGCGTTCTCCACCATCTGGGCTCCATAAGGAACAAGCTCCTTATCCATCTTAATGAATTCATCCGATTTAGGGTCAACAAGCTTATCATTCCTGGTCCAGGAAATAAGATGCTGGTGGTTGAGATAACACACATCATGGTCAACCAACTGCCCGGTACTTTTATCTGTCCACCACTTTTCGCAGTAAACCATTGTTTTTCCAGCAAAATACCAATCCACTTTTTTGATAACTCCTCCATCAAAAAAGATCACTTCCACCTTTTTAAGGTCATTATCTTTAAAGAAATCGGTCCGGGAACCGGTTTCATCTTTTGACCTCTCCACTTTGATGAGTGTACCCAGGTCATCATCTATATCCTTACGCACC
>DATDFI010000240.1:0-4957 GCA_036522695.1 Bacteroidia bacterium
GGGTGGTGGGCATGGCCGCGACCGCGACCGATGCGGTAAAAGTCATTTTAAAGGAACGTCCTGATGCCGTATTCCTGGATATACAGATGCCGGGATACAACGGCTTTGATGTTTTGGACCAGGTAAGAAATCACACGGCACATATCGTGTTCACTACCGCGCACCGGGACTTTGCGATACAGGCGATCAAGAAGGGGGCTTTCGATTACCTGCTGAAGCCTGTTGACGAGGATGACCTGCGCGAATGCGTAGGACGCCTCCGGAAAAAATTGGCGGCAAACCAAACGGATTATTCCGTTCCAGTGCAGGTAAGCATGAAAGACGGGGTAGTGTTCATCGATCCAAAGGAGATCATTAAGCTACAGGCCAGTGGAAGTTACACCGATATCTTTTTCGACAACAACACGCGCATCACCGCCTCAAAGGTCCTGAAGGAATTCGAATCCTTGCTCGATCCTAAACTATTCTACCGTTGTCATAATTCATTTCTTGTAAACCTGTCCAAAATAAAAAAACTCCTCAGCCAGGACGGGTACTTCATCGAGTTCAAAGACGGCAGTAAAGCAGAAGTATCGAAAAAAAATAAAGATGAACTGCTGATTAAAATGCGCTCGTTCCCCTCGAAATAGTCTTAGCTCTTTTCCCTCAAATAGCGTATAAGATCCGTGGAGGGCAGTTCCGTCACACCCAATTCCCTCAACACCGTAATGATCTGCCCACGGTGAAAACTGCCGTGATTTACAACATGCATGATGATACCCGCGTTATTCATCGTGTAGGGATTTCCCTTACTGTCGTGGAAAGAAGTGGAAGCGTGCAGGTACTCCTCGCTTTTCGCTTCAACAAAATTATGGAAACTGCGGGAAGTTTCTAAAAGATCGTCAATGGCGGGATCTTTGAATTCGGCCGTAGGCGGCCATGAAATTTTTCTGCCTTCGAGGCGAGAGAGCCATACCAGCTCGGCATCCCAGATATGGTGAACCGTTTTTCGCAGTGAAGGGAAACTGCTCTTTACTTCCGCATCCAGTAATTCAACAGGGATTTTTTTAAGAAGTGATGCGGTGCGTTCGTTCGCCCAAATGTTGTAAGCCGTGTATTCAGTGATGTATTTGCGCATAATGCCTTTTTACAATTCTTCCAACTAAAAACCCGGAATGAAATTCCGGGCCACCTCGTCCTCCATCATACACAAACCTATGCTCTTCAATCAGCAATCTAATCCCACCCGCTCGCCAGCACATCCGCCACATGCATGATCTTCATGTTCTTATTCTCCTTTTTGATCAGGCCCTCCATATGCATCAGGCAGGAAATATCAGTGGAGATCAAAAATTCAGCGCCCACCTCCTCCGCATTCTTTATTTTTTGCTCACCCATTCCCACCGCGATGGGCTCATACTTCACCGTAAACGTTCCGCCAAATCCACAGCAGGTTTCTGTATCCTTCATCTCGCGCAATTCCAGCCCGCGTACCTTCTCCAGCAATATCCTCGGCTCCTTCTTTATTCCGTATTCGCGCAAGGCCGCGCAGGAATCATGGTATGTACCCACGCCCTTCAGCGTTGCACCCAGGTCGGTGATCTTTAAAATGTTCACCAAAAAATCCGTGAACTCAAAAAAATTCTTCTGCACCTGCTTGAATTCATTATGAAGCACGGTATTGTTGAATATCTTCGGGTAATAATTTTTCACAAATCCAACGCAGGATGCCGAAGGCGAAACGATGTACCTGTCATTTTGGAATTCACGGATGAATTTTTCCCCCACCTCCTTGCACTCATCCCAATAACCGGCATTAAATGCGGGCTGACCACAACAAGTTTGCTCGGGATTATAATTCACGGCACAGCCCACGCGCTCCAGCACCTTCACCATATTAAAACCCACATCCGGGTAGATCTGGTCCATGAAACAGGGAATGAAAATATCGACAATCATCGAATTACGAATAAGAGTACGAATCTACGAAATACGGATTTGGAACAATCAATACGTTTTATGGGAATAAACAAAACTACGAAATATATTTTTGCGGGCTCAGGATGAGAAGCAAGAAGCTTATCAGCTTTTTTCAACTTCGGTCCGGCTTTCACCACTCGCTCTTTGCGGTTGTCTCCTGAATGAGCCGGGGGGAATTGCGGGCGCGCGCGAATGAAAGATCTGCAAGTGTTCCGGACCGCAAAGGAGCTCAAACAATGGCTCGATCCGGGCCAGGAGTAACGCCCGCCCGCCTGCTCAAACCGGCCAGGTGTCGCAGGCGCGGGCAGCAGCTTTACAGAAGCTGGCAGGAGATCATTTTGAAGAATGCGCTTCCAGGCTTTTCTCCTTAGGCACGGTAAGGAGCATAATAAACCCGAGGACAAAAAAAGTAATAAGAACAAGTACTGAATTACGCATACCACCCGTGATTCCCTCTATCAGTCCGAACGAGAAAGTGCCGATCACAATACCCAGTTTTTCCATCACATCAAAAAAGCTGAAGTAACTGGCGTGATCCTCGGTTTGCGGAAGAAGCTTGGAATAGGTGGAACGCGAAAGAGATTGTGTACCGCCCATCACTAATCCCACACAAGCGGCTGTAATATAAAAATGCCAGGGTTCATAAACGAACATGAATACGCAAAAGCAAACCACTGCCCAAAAACAAACCGCCCAGCTCAATGCTTTTATATTACCCGCTTTCGAAGAAACATAACTGAAAAGGTAGGATCCCGCCATTCCCAGGAACTGAATAAGAAGGATGCTGATGATCAGGCTGGTGCTTTTAGTGTCTTCATTGGGCCAGCGTATCTCTTTCGCAGCGAAAAGTACTGCCATATACATTACCGTTTGCACGCCCATGTTATAAAAAAAGTAGGCCGATAAAAAGCGTTTAAGCCGCACTATGCCTTTCAACTCATTCCAGACTTTGATCAATTCCGTAAAGCCTTTTGTCAGGCTGATCTTTCCTCCATGATGTTCTTCGCTTTTACCCGGTAACGCGCGCAAGGTGATCTGCGCAAAACCCAACCACCAAACAGCCACTGTTACAAACGCCCAAACTGCCGGCATCTTGAATACCATGATCGCAATGAGGTTCAGGATAAGAAGAATGGAACTGCCGAAATATCCCCTCGCAAATCCTTTTGCGCTCACAGCGTCCTGTTGGTCTTCTGTAGCGATCTCCGGCAGGTAAGCATTGTAAAAAACAAGACTCCCCCAAAAGCCAACGGTTGCGATCATGAACGGAAGCATGCTTAATACAATGCTGCCTGGATCGAAAAAATAAAGCCCGGCACAGGAAAGGGATCCCATGATGCAAAAGATATTCAGGAAACGCTTCTTATTTCCCGAATAGTCGGCTATGCCCGACAACACCGGTGCTGTAACACAAACTATGATAAGTGCAAGGGCGACAACAAAGGAATAAAACTCGGAATTCTTCATTTCCCAGCCGAACACATTCACCATATCTGTGATCACCCTCCCGTTGGCATCGCGCTGCGTGGTCATCTTCTCAAAAAACGTAGGGAAGATGGCGGAATTAATTACTAAGGGGAAAGATGAATTAGCCCAGTCGTAAAATGTCCAGGCATTGATGATACGCTTGTTGTTCTTTATCATTGGATAGAGCAAAGAAAACAAAATTCTCCAACTATCCTAAACGCAGGAGAGAATGTTTACGAGATTTTTATAAAGGCCAGGAAGCGTGACGGAAATTCTTCACCGTATTCACAAAAAATTTCACCTTCTCTTTTTCGAGATCGGGATACAAGCCATGACCCAGGTTGGCAATGTGCTTTTGCGGGCCAAACGCATTCAACATCCTTTCCGTCCCTGCTTTGATCGCTTCTTCACTCGCATAAAGCAAACAGGGGTCCATATTTCCCTGTAATGTTCTTTTGCTGCCAATTATTTCTCTCGACTCTTTTGCATCCATGGTCCAGTCCAGCCCGATCACATCGCAATTTATCTTACCCATCTCCTTCCGCGCAAAGTGCGCATCCTTGGCGAATACGATCAGTGGAACATTACTTGCGCGCAATTCATCACAAATCTTTGAGATATATTTCAACGCAAACTCCCTGTACATTACAGGTGAAAGTATCCCGGCCCAGGAATCGAATATCTGCAAAAGATCCGCCCCGGCATTTACCTGCGCGCGTAAGTAATGAATGGAACTTTGGGTGATCTTCTCCAATAACAAATGAGAGGATTCTGGCTCGGTGTATAAGAACTTTTTTGCTTTCGAAAATGTTTTGCTGCCGCTCCCTTCGATCATGTAAGCGAAAATGGTCCAGGGCGCCCCGCAAAAACCAATAAGCGGGACCTTGCCATCCAACTGCTTTTTCGCAAGAGCTATCGCATCACACACGTATTTCAACTCATCGTCCTTGGGGATGCGCAAGGCATCAATATCGCTTTTTGTTTTGATCGTCCTTTCGAACCAGGGGCCTCTTGCTTCTATCATCTGGTAAGGCAGGCCCATCGCTTCAGGGATCACGAGTATGTCTGAAAAAATAATGGCGGCATCCACACCTAAAATATCCACCGGCTGCACCGTAACCTCCGCAGCCAGTTCCGCATTTTTCACGAATGAGATGAAATCCTTCGCCCTTGCGCGCACCGCACGATACTCCGGCAATACTCTTCCTGCCTGGCGCATGAGCCACACGGGAGTTCGCTCCGTCCTTTCTCCTCTTGCCGCGCGGAGTACCAGATCATTTTTTAATTGCATCCGGCAAAAGTAAGGATTTATTGAAGCATGACCCTTCACGCGGTCGCGCTTTTCAGAACCCTCTCCTCACCCATGAATAACCCGATGATGAACACCAGAACATCTGCCAGCGGTTTTACCAACGCGACCAACAGGCAAAAGAAAAAACTTCCCGCCAGGGCCGGCCATTTGCCGGTGTAACGGAAACGGTAGCGCGGGTGAACCAATTTCCATTGACGGGCCAGGGCTTTTATCTGCTGT
>DATDFI010000241.1:0-9616 GCA_036522695.1 Bacteroidia bacterium
ACACCTCCACCTCGGGAAATACTTCGGCCGGAACGGTCACCAGCGGGCTTGTCACATCATTTAGCCCGTTCACACTTGCATCCATCACACCTATTGCGCTCCCGGTAACTCTCATGGACTTTAAAGCGTGGTGGAATGAAATAAATGTGAGCCTTGAATGGACCACCGAAAGCGAGACGAACAATGATTTTTTTACCGTTGAAAGAAGTCTGGATGGTATTTCCTTTTGGGAAGTAACCCGGGTAAAAGGTGCCGGCAATAGTGTTACCCAACTCAATTACCACGCTATCGATGAGAAAGCCCCTCCGGGTGTTGTTTACTATCGCCTGAAACAAACTGATTTTGATGGAAAATTCTCCTACAGTCCTGTGGTTGCGGTAAATGTTCCCTTCATAAATGAATTCAGCATCACCTATGTGAATTACAGCGATGATGGTGTAGATTGTTATCTTTCTTCTTCAACCGGAGAACCATTGAGGGCGGAATTGCTGGATGCCACAGGTAAAATAATTTACAGTGCACCTGTAGTTGCCAACACAGAAGGCAAAATTCACCTGGGAAGCCTGGCTTTAGTAAGTGGCATCTACCTGTTAAAACTATCTTCTGGAAAAGGGGTGACCACGAGAAAGGTCCGGGTTACCAAATAAAAAAACCCCGGCTTCACCGGGGCGATCCGCCTACATATCTTTCGCACTCATCTGCCAAAGGCTCCAGCTCTTATCAAACTTGTACCACATGCCGTTGCTGCCCTGCCATTTCCAATCCGGAACATCGCTCCAGGTCTTGCCACCATCGGCCGACCACTTCAGCATTTTGTTGTCGATCTTGAGCCACTTGCCATCCTTGTCCTGCCACATCCCGTTCTTGGAAGCTTCCCATTTTTTTCCGTCCATCGACCACCAGAGCGAAGCATCGGCAGGATTAAGCTTATACCATGTTTTTTTACCATCGTTCATCCCCTCCCAGGTACCGGTGGTGGATTTTGTCCAGTTCTCACCCACAGTCATGGAGTGACGAACAGTTGCATACGAATTTGAAACGCCAGCAGTAAGCGCGAAAACCGCGAGGCCTGCGATAAGAAGAATCTTTTTCATGTGTTGTGGTTTTAGGGGTTATTACAGGCACATACGAAAAAAAACCCGGGGCCGGATTTTATCCCCGTTCATTTTTTATTTATAGTGTAGTTCTTTTATTATTGATGGAAACTGCCGGCTTCCAAGATCCTTATTACGGGTTGCACCTCTTCGGAAGTAAAACAAGCCGCAGGAAATAACGATGTGAAAGATTTTGAGGATGGGCCCGGGTACTATGCGAAGATGTTCACGATTTTCATTTCTCTAAGATCGAAGTGCTCACTGCCACTTACTTTCTCGAAAAATACCTGGCCTGATCAGCTGATACCGCGCATGATCCCATTAGTGGAGTTGCGGATGAATTCGAGGATCTGCGTTTTTTCTTTGGAAGCGGGCGCTTCCTGTTCTATGATATCGAGTGCGTTCGATACATTATGCCCCCGCACATACAGCGTGCGGTAAATATCTTCTATCTGTAATATGCTTTCGTTGCTGTATCCCCTTCTCTTCAAACCCACGCTGTTCACTCCTATATAAGAAAGCGGCTCGCGCGCAGCCTTTACAAAAGGAGGAACATTTTTGCGCACCCCTGTCTGCCCCGAAATAAATGCGTGCGCGCCAATGCGCACAAATTGGGAAACGCCCACGTAACCTTCCAGTATGGCCCAGTCCTCAATATCAACATGACCTGCAAGATTCACGCTGTTTGCGATAATGACGTTATTGCCGAGTATGCAGTCGTGCGCAATGTGAACGTAAGCCATGATCAAACAATTGCTTCCTACCGCAGTCCTCATTTTATCCACGGTGCCACGGTTCATGGTCACACATTCACGAATGGTAGTGTTGTCGCCTATCTCGGCCGTGGTGATCTCTCCTTTATATTTAAGATCCTGGGGGATTGCGGAGATCACCGCCCCGGGAAATATCCTGCAGTTCTTTCCAATGCGCGCGCCTTGCATGATGGTCACATTCGGACCTATCCAGGTGCCTTCGCCTATTTCCACGTCATCATAAACGGTGCTGAAGGGCTCGATGGTAACATTCGAACCGATCTTTGCCTGGGGATGTATGCTGGAGAGATTGCTTATCGCCATATAATTTTCAGGCTACGACCGCTTCGGGTTTTGAGGTGTTCTTCACTTTCACGATCTGTGCCATCATTTCGGCTTCCATCACGGGTTTGCCGTTCACGTATGCAACGCCCCTCATGTGGCAAATCCCCCTGCGTATGGGTGTGAGTAACTTGAGATCGAAAACAACCGTATCGCCAGGGATCACTTTCTGCTTGAACTTCACGCCATCGATCTTCATAAAGTACGTAAGGTAATTTTCGGGATCGGGGACGGTTTTTAAAACCAGGATGCCGCCCACCTGCGCCATGGCTTCAATCAAAAGAACACCGGGCATCACGGGGTTACCGGGGAAATGTCCTTTAAAGAATTCCTCGTTCATCGTTACATTCTTCACACCCACTACCGTCTCGGGAGTAAGTTCCATGATCTTATCGATAAGAAGGAAGGGCTGACGATGCGGCAGAGTGTTCATGATCTCGTTAATGCCCATGAGGGGCTCTTTACTGAGATCATAATTGAAAGTTTGTTTCTGTGAACGTTCTTTTTTAATGAGCTGCTTTATTTTTTTTGCGAAGGCCACGTTACCGGCATGACCGGGACGCGCGGCAAGGATATGCGCTTTGAGCGGAACGCCTACAAGCGCAAGATCTCCTACTATATCGAGCAATTTATGCCGGGCCGGCTCATTATAAAAATGCAGCGTGGTGTTGTTGAGCACTCCCCTTCCTTTCACCTCCACGTTAGGTTTGTTGAACACTTTGCGAAGGTGATCGAGTTTATCCTTCTCCACGGGTTTATCCACCATTACAATAGCGTTATCGAGGTCACCGCCCTTAATAAGATTGTGCGCCAGCAATGCTTCCAATTCATGAAGGAAAACAAAAGTCCGGCACTTCGCGATCTGCGCTTTGAATTCACGGATGTTATAAATATGAGCATGCTGGGTACCGAGCAGGTCGGAATTGTAATCCACCATCACCGTGATCCGGAATTCCTCCTGTGGAACGGCCAGCATCTCTACGTGTTTAACAGGGTCTTCGTAAGTGAGATTCTCCTTCAGTTCGTAATAAACGCGCTCTGCATCCTGGTCAACAGCTCCCGCTTTCTCCAATGCAACGATGAAAGGCATGGAGCTGCCGTCCATAATAGGAACTTCAGGACCATCCAGCTCGATCAGGCAATTGTCGATCTCCATTCCCACAAGCGCAGCCAATGCATGCTCGGTGGTACTAACACGCGCCCCGTTCTGCTCCAGGGTAGTTCCGCGCGCAGTGTCCACCACGTTGTCAACATCCGCATCTATCACGGGTTGGCCGGGCATGTCAACGCGGCAAAATTTATAGCCGTGATTTTCAGGTGCCGGTTTATACGTAAGTGTTACGGATTTACCCGTGTGCAAGCCAACGCCCGAAACGCTGATCGCTTCTTTGATCGTTCTTTGTTTGATGCTCATCTTTGTGTCCTCGGAAAAACGTGAGGGATAAAATTAACTTTTTTCAGCGAGCTGCCGCAATTCTTTCAATTGCTTTTCCATCTCGGTGATCTTGCTCTTGAGTTCGGGAAGGTTCATGAACATTACATAGGAGCGCTTGTAGTCCCCGATGCCGAATGCAGGTGAACCCTGAACAATTTCGTTGGGCGTGGTGATGCTTTTTCCTATTCCCGACTGCGCTGCGATCTTTACACCATCGGCAATGGTGAGGTGCCCAACAATGCCTACCTGGCCGCCTATCATGCAGTTCTTCCCGATCTTGGTGGAGCCGGCAACTCCCGTTTGCGCAGCGATCACCGTATTCTCACCGATCTCAACATTGTGGGCGACCTGGATGAGATTATCCAGCTTCACACCCTTGCGGATGATGGTGGAACCGAGCGTAGCGCGATCGATGGTGGTATTGGAACCCACTTCCACATGGTCCTCCAGCACCACGTTGCCGATCTGGGGAACCTTCGCGTAATTATTTTCTGAATTGGGAGCAAAACCGAAACCATCCCCACCGATGATAACACCGGAATGGATGGTACAGCTTTTCCCGATCTTGCTTTCATGATAAATGCGGACACCCGAATAGATGACAGAGTTATCACCGATCACCGAATCGTTACCGATGAACACGTTGGGATAGATCTTCACATTGTTCCCGATCATCACATTCTCTCCTATGTAAGCAAAAGCTCCTATGTAAATATTCTCGCCCAGCCTGGCGGTTTTGGAAATGTGAGAGGGCTCTTCGATGCCCTTGAGATTATTTTTGAATTGATTGTACGCATCAAGCAATTTTGCAAAGCTTGCGCGGGGGTCGCTCACACGAATGAGCGTGCAGCTTGACTTCACCGCCTTTTCCAGCACAAGATCATCACCCACGATCACGATGGTCGCATCGGTGGTATAGAGATAGGGAACGTATTGGGGGTTGGCGAGAAAGGACAGGGAACCGGGCTCCCCTTCTTCAATTTTGGAAAGCTTTTTCACCACTGCACCGGCATCTCCTTCCACCTTTCCGTTCAGCAGGCCGGCAATTTGTTGGGCTGTAAACTGCATGAATTCAAATTTAGGTAAATTATACTGAGGCGAACAGCCCTTTGACGTAAGATATTAACGATGGTTTATTGAAAAAGGTTGGAAAAGGAGGAAAGATCAGAAGTCAAAACCGAGGACAAAATGGTAGTACCAGGCGTTAGCCTTTGTTCCCGGCAATGGAGCGCTATTCCCGGAAATGAGCCTCCAGTCGGGATTCCCTATGTCATGAAGGTATCCGCCCTTAACTCCCACGGTTATGATGGATTTGCGTATACTGAACCCGGTTTTCACTTCGCCTGCAAGCTGCAGATCGAAGAAAGGATCCCTGTAACGTGTAATAAGTGCGTGATCCGTCCTTCGCTCCAGCGTAAGCCAGCCGTATTCAAAACCGGGATATAATAAAAAGCCTATCCTTCGCGAATGTGTTAAATAGAATCCCACATTCAACAGGTGAAAATTGTAGCCAGATAAAAGGTAAAAGGAGCTATCCGAGTCGCATACCTTTTGAGGATCAAGTCGGCTGAACAAAAAAACAGCGACTGATGCCGAAGCGCTGCGGCTAAGATCGATCCGGTATTTAAAATTCGATCCATAAATGACATTTTTCCCAGGAAAAGAGTTTCCGTTTGAAAAAATTACAGCGCTCAGTCCTTTCATATCCATGTAACGGTATCCATAAAACAGATCAGGACTGGTATACCAGCGATAATAGTGCGATGGCCTTTTTAAAGTATCGAGCTGCGGAACAGGCTGGTTATGCTCCTTCTTTTTCACCTTAATGGTCTTTTGCTGGGCAAAAACCGGTGAACACAAAAGCGCGCCAGCGCAAAGCAGGAGGTAAAAAGCACGGCACCTCACGATGCGATATAGGGAGAAAAAAGAAAAAATGGCTTTCAACGATGGCATTATGTTTCAATATAACGCATTTCCAAAAAAAAGTGACGGGCCCTGGATGTATCTTTTTCCGATTCATGCATTAGGACCTGAAAAATCCAATGAGAAATTTCTTCTTCCTCCTCTTGCTTCCCGTTCTCCTGAACGCACAACCTGCCCAAATAAAAGTGCGAAAAAAACACCTGGACACAATCACTTCCTCCAAGCTCATTCACCGGCCGGTAAAGATCAACGTGCTACCGGTGCTTGATTCGGATATTGTAAGCTTCACCTATTCCATCATCATTCCGGGTGGCGACTATTCGAAGAATGTGAGCGGGAATGCCTTTCCACCGGACCCAATATTGCTTCGGGCCCGAACAATTTACATTTATAATATCATTGCAAGAGATAAAACAGGAACGCTGGTACGGAAGAAAAGTATCCAGATAGATGTTAAAAGCCAATAGCGCTCACACATCCTTGGGGTAACAGAGGAAATATTTTTTGATCGTGCGTGAAAGCACTTTCGTATTCAATTGGTCCGATGCTTTGGCCACATCCAAAATGGTCCCGTCTTTAAATAAAATATTAATGCGGATGTTATCCACGTTGTAGACCTCATTGGAGACGGCATCCGTGAAAACGAAATATTTCACCTTCTCCTTTCCGACTTTATATTTCTTCATCACGCGCGCACGAACTTGCTTTATCCTTTTCTTCTCGAAGGGTTCGTTTTGCAGCTCAATGCGGAATAACTGGCGGTTCACGAGCTTGCTGCACAGCATTGAAAGTATTTTATCCGGGTGCGTGCACCAGACTTTAATGGAAGCGGTGATGTCATTATCATCAAGCTGCGCGAAGATCCCGAGCAGGTTTTTATCCTCGAGAAAATCCCTTTTGCTGAATTTATTGTAGAGAAATGTGCGCAATGCAGGTGTACAAAAAAGTTCTTCACCCTTACCCGCCAACTCCTTCGCGCGCTTTAAAATATTCACCAGCAGGTTCTCTGCGCTCAATACTGTTTTGTGCAGGTACACCTGCCAGTACATGAGCCTGCGCGAGATGATGAACTTTTCTACCGAGTAAATACCCTTCGATTCCACCACCAGCTTATCGCTCTTTACATTCAGCATTTTGATGATGCGCTCGCTGCTGATCACTCCCTCGCTCACACCGGTATAAAAACTGTCGCGCATCAGGTAATCGAGGCGGTCCATATCCAGCTGCGAGGAAACAAGCTGGTGAAAGAATTTTCTTTTGTATCTATCGCGGAATATTTTGATCGCGAGTGTGAGCTTCCCGCGAAATTCTTTATTCAAGCGCTCCATGAAAAGCTCCGAAATATCTTCGTGCGTTACATTATTCACAATGCTGTGCTCGAGCGCGTGAGAAAAAGGTCCGTGGCCGATATCGTGCAGCAGTATTGCAATGGTCACTGCCTGCGCTTCTTCTTTCGAAATTTCCTGTCCTTTGGAGCGCAGCACTTCGATGGCTTCGCTCATCAAATGCATGGCGCCCATGGCATGATGGAAGCGCGTATGCAGCGCACCGGGGTAAACAAGATTGGTGAGCCCCAGTTGCTTTATCCTGCGCAAACGCTGGAACCAGGGATGCTCGAGCAGCTGGAACGTAAGCTCATCAGGAATGGTGATGAACCCATAAATGGGATCATTGAAAATTTTATGCTTCGAAATTTTGGACACGAGGGTAAAGGTAGGAAATGTTCGTGCATCATTCCTTTGTCCATTCGTATATTCGCACCCGATCCGTGACCCGGATGGTGCCAATGCCTCACTGTGCGTACCTCGAAAACCGTACATTGTAAATTGTAAATCGTATTTCGTAATCCGCAAATGCCCTCCTTACTTGATACTCCCATTGAATACCTCAAAGGCGTAGGCCCGCAGCGGGGCGAATCCCTCAAAAAAGAATTGCAGGTATTCACTTTTGGCGACCTGCTCACCTTCTTTCCTTTTCGTTACGTTGACCGCACAAAGTTCCATAAGATAAAAGAAGTGAATGCCGAAATGCCCTATGTGCAGCTGCGGGGTAAATTAAAACGTGTAGAGCTGGTGGGACAACAGCGTGCAAAAAGGCTGGTGGCGGATATCATGGACGACAGCGGTACAATGGAACTGGTATGGTTCCAGGGCATCAAATGGCTGCAGCAAAAATTGAAAGCGGGGCAGGAGTACATCGTGTTCGGGAAGATCACCGATTACAACGGCCGCCTCAACATGGCGCACCCCGAAATAGAAGAAGTGAGCGATGAGAATACCCGGCTGGCTTCGGCCATGCAGCCGGTATACAACAGCACTGAAAAATTAAAAATAAAGGGGCTCGACAGCAAAGGTATTTCCCGCCTGCTGAAAACGCTGGTCCCCCTCATCCCGAAAAAAATCACCGAAACACTTTCGCAGGAACTCATTTCAAAATACAAACTGCTTTCGCGCGAGGAGGCGTTGCGTAACATCCACCTTCCGCAAACGCCCGGGTTACTCGCCCGCGCTGAATTCCGCCTCAAATTCGAAGAACTGTTTTATATACAACTCAAACTACTCAAGCTTAAGCTCATTCGCCAGGAAACGTTCAAAGGCTTCTCCTTTCCGCGTGTGGGCGAATTCTTCAACGATTTTTACAATAAGCATCTTCCTTTCCCGCTCACCAACGCGCAAAAAAAAGTGCTGAAGGAGATCCGTGCCGATATTGGTTCGGGGAAACAGATGAACCGCCTGCTGCAGGGCGATGTGGGAAGCGGCAAAACGGTGGTGGCGCTCATGACCATGCTGCTTGCCATCGATAACAATTTCCAGGCCTGTATCATGGCGCCTACAGAGATCCTCGCCACCCAGCATTACAATTCCATTTCGGAATTACTGCAGAACATGAATGTGAATGTGGCGCTGCTTACCGGATCGAGCAAAAGCGCTTACCGCAAAAAACTGCACGAGAAATTACGCAATGGAGAAATTCATATTCTTATCGGCACACATGCCTTGCTGGAAGATGAAGTGCAATTCAAAAATTTAGGACTTACCATTATCGATGAGCAGCACCGCTTTGGCGTAGCACAACGGGCAAAGCTCTGGAAAAAAAATTCAGCGGGTGTGCCGCACATCCTGGTAATGACGGCAACGCCCATTCCGCGCACATTGGCCATGACACTTTATGGTGACCTGGATATCTCTGTAATTGACGAGATGCCGCCAGGTCGCAAACCCATTGCCACGCACCACCGCTACGATTCACAGCGCATGCGCGTGTTCGGCTTCATGAAGGAACAAATAAAACTAGGAAGACAGATCTACGTGGTGTACCCGCTCATAGAGGAATCGAAAAAACTAGACCTGAAAAATTTAATGGACGGTTACGAAAGCATTGCGCGCGCCTTCCCCATGCCTGAATTCCAGGTGAGCATTGTGCACGGGCAAATGAAACCCGAAGCGAAGGATTACGAGATGCAGCGCTTTTTAAAAGGACAAACGCACATCATGGTGGCGACAACGGTTATCGAGGTAGGCGTAAACGTACCCAATGCAAGTGTGATGGTGATCGAAAATGCGGAACGATTCGGCTTGTCGCAATTGCATCAGTTGCGCGGGCGCGTGGGACGTGGTGCCGACCAGAGTTATTGCATACTCATGACATCTTATAAGTTAAGCGCGGAGGCAAAAGTGAGAATAGAGACAATGTGTCAAACCAATGATGGATTCAAGATCGCAGAAGTGGACCTGGAACTGCGCGGGCCGGGCGACATGAGCGGGACGCAACAAAGCGGTGTAGTGGATCTTAAACTTGCGGACCTTTCGCGCGACCAGCAGATATTACAAACAGCCCGTGCGTGTGCAATAGAAATCCTTAACGCTGATCCCAATCTTTCACAGGAAGAAAATAAAATTTTACTGAACCGCCTCAATGAATTGAATGAGGGAAAGGTGAACTGGAGCAGGATATCGTAAAAAAATGGAACCTTCAGCTACTTTTGAAATACAAGATAGTTTTAAGTTAACGGGGCGAGGGCTTGTGATCCTGGGAGAAGTAAAATCAGGAACGGTCCACGTTAATGACAT
>DATDFI010000242.1:0-8782 GCA_036522695.1 Bacteroidia bacterium
AGATCGATATACGTTCGAACCAGACCTTTGAAGAATTTCACAACGCGATACAGGATGCCATAGGCTTTGACAATTCGAAGGACGCTTCCTTTTTCATCAGCGATGATTACTGGAGAAAGGGAGAAGAGATCGCCTTACGAAGTGATAAAGCCACCAGGCTGATGGCGAAAAGCAAGATCGCTGGCTTCATCGAGGACCCGCATCAAAAAATATTATACTACTTTGATCCCGCAGCCGGTTGGTCGTTCTACATCGAACTTCTCAAGATCATAGAGGAAGACGGCAAAACCAAGTATCCCAAATGCTCGAAGAGTGTGGGCGCTGCGCCCCGGCAATACAAAGAGACCACTCCTCCCCCGCCTGTTGAGGAAGATGACGAGGAAGAAGCGGATGTGAAAAGCAAGGAGAAGGAAAAGATCTTCACCAGTGAAGAGGGTTACGATAAAACCGAAGAGGAAGAAGAGGATTCACTTATTGAAGGCGAAGAAGGGGAAGAAGGGGAAGGTGAAGAAGGCGGTGAATTTGAAGACAGCGGAGCCGTTGAAGAAGATTAAGTACCCGGGAAACCTAATTGTCATTACCGGCCCCACTGCCTCCGGGAAAACGGCAGCCTCCATTTCCCTCGCACAACATTTCCACGCACCCGTGCTTTCAGCCGACTCGAGGCAGTTCTTCCTCGAGATGAACATCGGCACGGCAAAGCCCACGCCCGCTGAATTAAAAAAAGCGGAACACCATTTCATAGGGCACCTTTCCATTCACGATGATTACGATGCAGGAAAATTTGAAGCGGATGCGTTGAAGCTGGTTGAACAACTGTTTCAAAAACATTCCATTGTACTGATGGCCGGTGGCTCGGGCATGTACATCGATGCGGTGTGCAAGGGATTTGACCCGTTGCCCGAGACAGACGAATTGCTGCGCGAGGAATTGACGGCCGTATATAAAGAGAAAGGGATCGAAGCCCTCCAGAAATTATTATCCGAACTCGACCCCAAACATTATTACGCTGTTGACCTCAATAATCCCCACCGTCTTATCCGCGCGCTGGAGATCTGCATCGGTACGGGGAAACCTTATTCTTCTTTTCGGAAAGGCGAACCGAAAGAAAGGGATTTCAATATCATAAAGATCGGGCTGGAGCTGGAGAGGAAAGAATTGTACGCGCGTATCGATGCGCGCGTGGATAAAATGATGGAAGACGGTTTGCTGGAGGAAGTCCGTTCCTTGCAGGAATTCAAACACCTGAATGCTTTGCAAACGGTAGGGTACCGTGAACTGTTCGCTTACCTGGATGGAGAAATATCGCTGGAGGAGGCTGTAGAAAAAATAAAACAGGACACCCGTAATTTCGCGAAGCGCCAGCTCACCTGGTTCAGGAAAGATAAAGACATTACCATGTTCGCACCATCCGATATAAAAGGAATGGTCAAATTCATTGAGAAAAAATGCGCGAGCTGATCAGGGACTACCGCAAGCTGCACCCCGCTATTCTGAACCTTATTCTTGCCGAGTTCTTTTTGCAGCTCATCAATTCTTCATTCCTCGCCATTCTTCCCCTGTACATGCGCAACGAAGGTTACCATGACGGGGAGATCGCGAATTACACTTCGTACCGTTACATCGGGGTGCTGGTGCTGGCACTGTCAGTGGGCCTGTACATAAAAGGACGAAAGGTAAAGCCCCTGTTTTACATTTCAGCTTTTTGCGTGCCGCTTTTCGGAACGCTTATACTCATTGGCGTGCACCTGCACGATCCCTGGTTGAATTATTCTTCGCAGATCAGTTGGGGCGCCACCTTCACGCTCATGCAGATCCCCGTGATCCCATTCATCCTTCGCAACTGCGAACCCGAAGAGCATACCGGTGCCATTTCACTCAGCTATGCTACGTTCGCCCTCTCCAGCATTGCGGGCAGCACCCTCATTACGTTACTGAATGGGAAGTGGCCCGAAATTTTTTCGGAGCGGGTATTGCTGCACGGGATCTGCGGGCTGGGTTTTCTTAGTTTTTTCTTTGTCGCACGCATGCGCATTACCGAACGTGTACCGGGGATGGCAAAGAGCCGTACTAATATTTCCGATTTCGACTGGGGACTCATCACACGCGCGCTCATCCCCACTCTTATTTTAGCAGTTGGTGCCGGGTTCACCATTCCTTTTATCAGCTTATTTTTTGAAGCGGTGCATGGCCTTAAGACCTCGCAGTTCACGCTCACCAACCTTATCGCATCCATCCTCATTGCCACCTGCGCCATTTACGTTCCGCTCATCAAAAAGAAGCTGGGCTACCGCATCGCTATTCCCACCACGCAAAGCTTTGCCATACTCGCACTGGTACTCATGGCCACCACTCAATTGTATGCAGGAGACCCTTCGGCTGTTTGGATCGCCATTGTTTGTTACACCTTGCGCCAGCCACTCATGAACATGGCCGGCCCTATGACGACAGATGTGGTGATGGGTTATGTTGGCAAACGCAACCAGGAAATGGTGAGCGCGCTCACTGCTTCCATCTGGAGCGGGGCATGGTATTTCAGCGGAAAACTATTCGGCAACCTCCGGGATATGAACATCAAATACGTTTACATCTTCATGATCACTGCTGCGCTGTATTCTGTTGGCGTGGTGTGGTATTATTTCCTGGTGAAGCAGTATGAAAAGAAAAATGGTTTGTAGTTCGTAGTTTATAGTTTTGAGTTTATAGCCTGTTGATGGAATGGGGTCCAGGACTAAAAATACAGGTAGTAACCCTTCACCCCATGCTTCGAAAACTCCAGGGCGGGAAAAGGGATCTTGATGAACCCGAAGGTGCGGGTGAAGGCCTGTAAAAAGCGCGGCAAATCTTTTATCCTCCACAGGTCGGCATCGAGTGAAAAATAAAACTGGCGGTAGCGGTCGAATTGCGGGTAAGTGTTCCCATTTTTATCATATAAGGGATTAGAATTTCCTCCTATCATTCCTTCGGCACCATATCCCACGGCAAGGCCGAGCCATTTCGGGAAATTATTACCGCAGTTGAAAAAAGAAGAAATGTTCATCGAAAGCCAATACGTTTGCCCGTTATAATCTTTGAACATACGCTCGGCAGGACCGTTCCCCAAAAGTTCCGGACGTATTGATGCGAATGATGTGGAATGGTAAGAGACCTTGAATGCGAATCGTTGTCCATGGAAAAATAATTGTTGAGAGATACAGGCAGCCGATCCCAGTGCATTTGCCCCCACATCGCTCCATGAAAATCCCCAGCCGGATGAAAAGCCGTCCAGCATTTCAAGGCCGCTTTGATAAATAAAACCCAGGGCTCCGCCATACCAGGCGGCCTGTTTTGGTTTTACACCGCACCATAATAATGATTCCGTGCCGATCCTTCCTATATAACAGGAGGTGACCACATGCCCCGCCTTATCCATTTGCAGCCACTCGCGGCTGTCGTCAAAAAAATGGAAGGCCGTGCGGGGATAATCTTTGTACCAAACGGAGTTGAGTGCAATGATGGAAC
Source organism: Bacteroidia bacterium (assembly GCA_036522695.1). Lineage (GTDB taxonomy): Bacteria > Bacteroidota > Bacteroidia > JADZBD01 > JADZBD01 > DATDFI01. Next base: position 3,502 of record DATDFI010000242.1, read on the forward strand.
CTATACCGAGGGCGGTTTCGGAGCCGATCACAAACTTTAAACGTTTCGTGCTGAATACAGGCCCGGGAATGAGATCAGGTCCGCGGAGCAAACTCAGAACGGAATCGCTGACAGTCGGGAGTTTTCTTTTTAACGTATCCGTTTGTGCGGAAACAATTATTGCCCCGGAACAAAAGATAAAAAGAAAAAGAAGGCTTCGCACCTTCTAAAATTAGGAAGAAATGTTGGGTTTGCGGTTGGAGGTTACCGGTTATTCGTTAAGAGTTAAAGGTTATTCGCGACACAGCAAATAGCCTTTAACAAATAACATTTAACTCTTTCCTACCCATTCTTCTCCGCCCTGGCAGGATTTTCAATACCCATCAGGGTTTCACGCGACAAGGGTTTGTTCACGTAGCGCACAATGGAATCGGAGCGTTTGGAGTTGGCAATGTCCTCGGGGTTGATGGAACTGGTGAGCACGATGATCTTGCAGTGCTTTACCACTTCGATCGGAAGTTTGTCAAATTCCTTTACAAAGGCGAAGCCATCCATCACCGGCATATTGATATCGAGGAAGATGATCTCCGGCAATAGTTGAGACAGTATCTGGGGGTTCATGCTGAGGCTGCGCAGGAATTCGATGCCGCTGCGGCCGCTGGTATGCGTATAGATCTTTTCTGCAAAGTTGCAGCCCTCTATCATTTTAAGGTTGATGAAATTGTCCACTTCACTGTCGTCAACAAGCATCACGATGTTGAACTTGGCCGGTTTTTTTTTGATCATACAAGGCTCTGTTTTAATTCAGGTTCACTTTTTTCAGTTTTCTTTTCGCGCTCTTCTCCACTTTTGCTTTTTGCAGGCCCAGTTTCGCCTTCTCAGCCACCCAGTTGTGGAAGGGGACCATTTCGGGGATGAGGGGCTGCCAGCGGTATTTTTTATCGGTGCCGGACAGCAGTTCCAGCTTCTCAATGGTTTTAGCAGGCAGCGAGGAGAACATGAAACCCTTCTTCGCCAGTTCATGCAGCACGCGGCCTGTGAGGATATCGCGCTGGCTGATCTCCTGCTTTTCTTTTTTGAGGCGATCGATGTGCTTGCGCAGGCTTTCCTCCTGCATGGCGGCTTCATCGAGGCGCTGCAGCTCAATGTTACACAGGATGGCAAGCACGCGCAGGGCTATATCCCAGCCGGCCTTATCTTTTGATAACTCCAGGTGCTGCGATACTTCCTTTAAAGCCTCTTTATACTTCTGCTGCTTAAAAAGTATACAGGCATGATAAAATGAGTATTTGGAGATGCGGAAATCGCCTATGCTCATATTGGTGTTTTCCCGCAAAACTTTAAGCGCCTTTTCCGCTTCATTGTATTTTCCCCAATAGAACCAGGCTTTGAGTTCGAGTTCTTTGGAGAATAAGAAATTGGGTGATTTAAGAGGAAATATTTTTTGTGAGGCAGCAAGGTTCGAAACTGCCCTTTCATAGTCTGCTAAGAACACATCGCACTCGGCAATATTTCCGAAAGCAATTCCGACACGTTGCCTCCTATAAACAGAAGGATTGTTCCGAATTATCTCAAGTAAATCTATACTTGAATTCCTTGCAGCCAAATAATCCTCCATCAAATTGAAATACCGTATTTCAATAACCTTTAAATAATAACCTACCTGTCCGGAACTTGTATACTTGTAATCCCGCCTTAACTCTATTATCGCTTCTCTAAGATCGCCCTCTATCTCTTGCTTGTTACTTCCAGCATGAAAATCAATGCGCGTGATTAACCTGTAATAATGATCTGCCGCTCTTTCTCTTGCCTGCAATGCATATTCGTAATTTGCAATTTGCTTATTGATATTTTGAAAGTCAGAAATATTCGTGACAAACCCTTTTATATATTTTTTGATCTTTAACGCCTCGATCATTGCCACATAGTTTTCAAATTTTATCCCCTTCGACAATATTTCATCTACTAACTCCCCAACCATTGGTATGTTTCCTTTCTCGAAATACAAATAGGTAAGGTTGAGAACCCGCTTTTTTGATTTTAAAGACGATTGAGTAACCGGGTCAATATTTTCAACCATTTCAATTGATCTATCAAGCACCAATGCATCGAGAATCCTTGACCTAAGTTTTGATTTTATCATCCTGAATTTTCCATCAGCTTTATGACCGTAAAGATGGAGAGAGAATGCATCTGCATTTAAATTCCCTTTCCTTCTTTTCACAATTAGGTCGAAAAGAGCCAAAAGCTTCGATTCTTTCCTACTCTTAAGATCAAGTCCTTCGAGATAATTACGAACTCGAGATATCTCCTGCTTGTTGAGACGACCTACTAAATCAATTAATACTTCCACGATAGGGCAAATATAGTCCTTTTTTTGAATTGCAAGGTCAAACACATATTATATTGATAAATAGATTATTAAGTGCTTAAATAAAATAATTTTAGCATTTATACGATTGCAAAATAGAAAATTTGTCCTTAAAAATTACTTATGCTCTCTCTTCCTTTGTTCTATCAAAAAAATCAGCAACATGAAAAAATCAATCATCATCAGGGCACTGGCTGCAACACTTGTACTCACTGCCGCAACCACAGCTGTCAATTTCACTACTTCATCAACTGTTGCTTATGCAGCATCATATCCCGATGGAACGGGAGGAGTATGGAACTCTCAAGTCGTTGAATTCCTCACTGCTCATGGTTACACCGGAATCACAATCAACAGTATTGATGCCCAAGGTAACAGGACGTGTCACAGTACCAACCACGCTGGATTCTATACAATTGTTTATGTACAAAACAGGCAAATTGTCAGCTGGGAGGATTCACCCGATAACGGATAATAAGTCAGGCCAACGTAAATCCAAATTAACATCCCCATGATACCCAAGAAAGAGATATTACTTGTAGGAGGATCGGAGCAGGAACTTTACAGTTACAAGCGCGTAATGGATATGTTCGGCCTGGCCGGGCATATCCATTTAGAGATGAGCCCTGCATCGGCCATTTATTTTTTACAGCATAAGGAGCCTGCTCCCGATTCGGTAATAGCGGTGCTTGATCAAGAGGACAAAACAGGTTTCAATTTTGTGAAGCGTTACGAAAAACTGCATTGGCAAAAACGCAAAAAAAGTCCGCTCATGCTTATTTGTGATAAAGATTGCGGGGATTACGAGGACCTCAAATGTTACCCGCAGTTCCGAAAGCCGCTCAGCGTGCCGGAATTGCAGGAAAAACAGGAGGCGATCAAAATAAACTGGGATTTCCGCAACTGGGACAAAGAATTCCTTCAATAAAAGTGACGGCCTATGAGTGAAAATGAACATAAAGACTTCGAAGATGCGCTGGACCACATCAGGGAAGGGTTTCAGCTCATCGGTTTCGACTGGCGTTACAAGTACGTGAATGATGCCGTGGTAAAGCAGAGCAAATACACGCGTGAAGAACTGGTGGGGTTTACCATGATGGAAAAATACCCCGGCATAGAGGAAACGGAAATGTTCAGCGTGCTGAGGAGATGCATGCGCGAGCGCGTGACGGATAAAATGGAGAACGAATTCGATTTCCCGGATGGAAGCAAGGGCTGGTTCGAATTGAGCGTTCAACCCGTGCCCGAAGGCATCATCATTGTTTCCATGGATGTAAGCGAACGGAAAAAGGCAGAACTCGAGCGCCAGGAACAATTAAAAAAGTTACAGGAGATCATGTTCATGACCTCTCACAAAGTAAGGCAGCCGGTGGCGCATATCCTGGGCGTTTCCAATATCCTGGACCACGTGCCCACTACATTGGAGGAATTGCAAAAGATCAGCAACATCATGAAAGAAGCCGCTACCTCCCTGGATATTTGCACAAAAGAGCTGGCGCAGTTTGTTTACGAGCTGCATGTGAATACGAAGGCGGGGTGACCGGGAAGTAGCATTGAAGCGGCAGTAGCAGCGGCCGCTCGTTCTTGTAATATAATTCAAAAGTACCCGTGAACCACAAAAAGCGGTTTATTCGCCACCCGCAGGGTGATAATTCGTAATAGTTCTTATGTCGCCTGTTTCACTTACACTCATCAATGAAGAAATAGATTTCTGGGAGCAGAACTTCTTCGATGTGTGCATCCTCAAAAAGATCCCTGCCCAGATCCCGGACAACTTCAGCATTAAAACACTTTTGGTAAAATTTATGGCGGATGAAGATTACCACGCCATTGCCCACCGCCTTGCGGTGCTCAAAAAGAACCGGGAAGCCTGGTTTTATTTGCAGAATATTTGAAGATCCGGATAAAACTTAGCCGTTATTTATTATTCGGAGTACCTCACAGCTTGTACTGAAGAAATAAACCCAACAAAAAAGGTCACCCGCTTTCGCGAATAACCTCTTTTAAAAATCAATCCCCCTCCTATACCTGTACACCTTCTCCGCTCCTCAATTCTTCTGCATCTCTGCCAAAACAAATTTCTTTTTTCCCGTTTGCTTTTTTTCCCTCGAAGCAAACACAGCCCCGCTTTTTACCGGGACCTTCGCGATCATCCACTCATGGAAAGGGATGAGCTCAGCACCGAAAGGCTGCCAGCGCAGTTTTTTATCACTGCCGCTGAGCCTGCCCAGGTTGAGCAAGGTTCTTTCGTGAAGGGTATTGAACATGAATCCCTTCCTGGAAAGATCGACAAGAATACGGACGATGTGCGTATCGCGCTGCGAGATCTCCATCTTCCCCTTCTTATTCCGCTCGGCATGCTTGCGCAGGTTCTCCACCAGCAAGGCCGCTTCATCAAAACGCTGCAATTCTATATTGCTCATGATAGCCAGCACACGCAAACTTATTTCCCAACCTGTTTTATCACGTGAAATATCGTGATGGGTGCTTAACTCCCTGAGCGCTTCCTTATGCCTGCCTTCTTTAAAAAGCAAGCAGGTATGGTAGTAATTGTATTTATCCACACGGAAATTACCGTGTTCCTTTTTACCCGCCTTCTGCAATTCAGTAAGCGCCATACGCGCAAACTCGCTTATGTTCCCGTAAAAGGCAGCAAGGAACTCCTGTTCCTTTCCAATAAAATAGTTCACCGAATTAACAGGGAAGAATTTAACAGCCGAACGCGCATTGGAAACGGCCTGTGAAAAACTTCCCAGGTACACATCGTACAAACAAAGATTGAGAAAAGTAATACCCAGGCGCTGCTTACGGTAAACCGACCTGTTCTCCTTTAAAAGATCCAGCATCTCCAGGCTGACCTGCCGCGCTGCCGAATATTCACCCTCCTCTTCAAAGTAGGACATTTCCATCAGCTTCAGGTAATAAGCAACT